>VFKE01000144.1 GCA_009885695.1 Verrucomicrobiota bacterium
CAAGGAGTGCGAATGGCGCTTCAATGGAGGCGACCACAAGGAACTTCTAAAACAGCTCAAATACTGGTATAAACACCCCAAACGCTAAGTCTTAGCTACTTCAGCCCCTAATCTTGTGATGGCGGCCTGACCTCATCCCGCATGGTCCTGCCGCTACGCATGGAGATGGAAAACGCTTGGTATCATGTCACCGCGCGCGGCAACAAACGGCGAAGCAACTTCCGGAATGATGAAGGTATCAGCCTCGCCAAGATTTCTCCGCGATGGTTGGATGGCCCGCTGCCAGATGGCCAGGCTGGTGTTTTGGGACAAAACAGCGTTCATGTTGGTTCAACTGACATTTATTCCATGACGCACCTGCCCGTTTCGTAACTTAGCCAATCACCTCTGGCCACTCGGTGTGGAAGAACTGACCCTCGGGTTTGTCGATGCGCTCGTAGGTGTGGGCGCCGAAGAAATCTCTTTGAGCCTGGAGCAGGTTCGCAGGAAGGCGGGCGGCGCGGTAGCTGTCGTAATAGCCGAGGCTGGCGCTGAACGCGGGGCAGGGGATGCCGTTGAGTGAGGCGATGCTGACGACTTCACGCCAGTTCTGCTGGGTGATGTTCAGCAGTTCCTTGAAAAAAGGATCGAGCATCAGGTTCACCAGCGACGGATTGCTCCTGTAGGCGTCGGTGATGCGGTTGAGGAATTTCGCGCGGATGATGCAACCACCACGCCAGATGGCGGCGATGCGGCCGAGGTCGAGACCCCAGTCTTTCTTTTCGCCCATCGTTTTGATGAGGTCGAGTCCCTGGGCATAGCTGATGATCTTGGAGGCATAGAGGGCATCGTGAACTTTTTTCACGAGACCGGCTTTCGACAGGCCGGCAAGGATGCCGGCGCTCCCGGCGGTCGGCCCCTGCAGTTCCTTGCTGGCGGCAACACGCTGTTTCTTTTGCGAGGAGAGGATGCGGGCTTCGACGGCGGCGTTGATGGTGCTGATGACCACGGCGTTTTCCGCAGCGTTGAGCAGGGTCCACTGGCCTGTGCCTTTCTGGCCGGCTTTGTCCACGATGAGTTCGACGATGGGCTGGCCAGTTTCGGGATCTTTTTGTTCCAGCGCCTTGCCGGTGATCTGGATGAGGTAGCTCTGGAGATCACCGTCGTTCCACTCATTGAAGATTCCAGCCATCTCGTCGGTGCTGAAACCGGCGTGCTTGAAGATGTTGTAGGCTTCGCAGATGAGCTGCATGTCGCCATACTCGATGCCGTTGTGGATCATCTTCACATAGTGGCCTGCGCCGCCGGGGCCGATGTGAATAACGCAGGGTTCGCCATCGACCTTGGCGGCGATGCTCTCGAAGATGGGCTTCATCACCTCCCAGGTGGAGGGCGGTCCGCCGGGCATGATGCTCGGGCCTTTGCGCGCGCCTTCTTCACCGCCGCTGACGCCTGCGCCGATGAAGCGGAGGCCTTTGCCAGCAAGATAGGCGTCGCGCCGCTCGGTGTCGGTGTAGAGCGAGTTGCCGCCGTCGATGATGATGTCGTCTTGATCGAGCAGGGGAATGAGCTGCTCGATCACGGCATCCACCGGTGCGCCGGCCTTGACCATGATTTGAATTTTGCGAGGTGTGGCCAGGCTCTGAACGAACTCTTCGAGGGTCTTCGCGCCGACGAGTTTTTTGCTGGGATGCTTTGCGAGAAACTCATCCGTCGTGGCGGTGGTGCGGTTGTAGACGCTGACCTGAAAGCCGCGGCTTTCCACGTTCAACACCAGATTCTGGCCCATCACGGCCAGGCCGATTAATCCAAAGTCACTTTTCTTGCTCATGGTCTTTTATTGCTGTTGAGGTTGGTCCGTCTGCATTGCAAAGCGGAGGTTTAACTAGCCTCTCGAACTCCGAAGGCAACGGAAAATTGTTCATGCTTTGCATGAATCACAAAGCGAAGTGTGGCGGCAAGGGCGGGTTACTTTTTCTCCTGCGTCTTGTTTTTGCATACACCACAGTCTGGATGCCTTCGACGAGTCTGCGGTCCCTCGTCGCAGAGGCGGTTAAGCGTCACTTCAAAGGGCAGGCTTGAAGTTTGCCGCATGCGGCGCATGACTGTGCGCGTGACTAATTTCAGCTGCCTGCTTTCCAACGACCCTATTGAGCCCTCCGCAGCGACGTTCGCGGATGGCGAGGGCGCGGAATGCCAGTTCCTGGGCACGGTGCGCGACGAGGAGGATGGAAAGCTGATCACCGGCATCGAATACAGCGCCTATCGCCCGATGGCGGATGTCGAGATGGAGAAGATTTGCCAGCGTGCGCAGAGCGAGCATGGGCCGCACCGGGTGGAGATTCAGCACCGGCTGGGCTTTGTGCCCGCGCGGGAGCCGAGTGTCATCATCCGGGTGAAAACGAAGCACAGCGCCCTGTCGTTCGACCTGTGCCGCTGGTATTTGAAGGAGGTCAAGGCCGGTGTGCCGATCTGGAAAAAGCCCGTCTTCACGGAAACGTGAATTGACAGTGCGACGTCTGCTCTTAACAAGCACTAAGCTTCCTGCATGAATCTCCCGAACAAGCTCACCGTCGCCCGACTGCTGCTCACGGTGTTGTTTGTCCTGCTGTTCTATCTTCCGTTCGCCAATCGCGTGTCGTGCGCGCTGCTTGTTTTCCTTCTGGCTTCGTTCACCGATTATCTCGATGGCGAGATCGCTCGTCGAAGGAACTTGGTGACGGATTTTGGCAAGCTGATGGATCCGCTGGCCGACAAGATATTGATGGGTGCCGCGTTGGTGATGCTGGTGGCGGAGCCGCGGGAACCGTTGCGGCTTCCGGCGTGGACAGTGATCGTGGTGCTGGCGCGGGAGTTTTTCGTGACCGGCATCCGGATGCTGGCGCTGAACAAAGGGGCGGTGGTGGCCGCAGAGAAATTGGGCAAGCACAAGACGTTCTGGCAGATGATCACTGTCATCTATTTCATGGCGGCGCGTGCCAGCGCTGAGCCTGCCGGACCTGGCGGCGGCGAACCGATGATGCAGTGGGCCGCTGGCGCATTCGAGCACTATTGGTTCTCGCCCCATGTGTTCGGCTATTTTTGCCTGGGCATGATGGTCTCGCTCACTTTGATCTCCGGGCTGAGTTATTTCATCAAGAACCGGGCGTTGTTTCAGCATGGGGAGAAGGGGTGAGGCGCTTGATCTGGGAGCGCCGTCCATCCTCGTGAAGCAGAAAATTTCCCCTCGAACTGTCATACCACTTGGAAGCAAGATTCAGTAAAACAAAAAGTTGAAGAGGCATCCATGCCCCTCCAAGAAATGGTTCAAAACAGAAGGCGTATGGGACATCCGCTACCACCTTCATCCGTTCACAGTAACGCTGATTTTAAACGGTAATTGGTATCATGCGCCGCCAGGATGGACGGCGCTCCAAGGTATCACTTCCACTCCGGAATCCGAAATCCCAGCGCGATGTATTTTGAACGAAAGTCGGCGTCGAGCGCCTCTAGCTGATCGGGCGTCACGAGCACTTTCAAGTAGTGGTCTCGGATGTCTTCTAGTGAAGTTTTTCGGGTGATGTAGTCGGGCGGCGGCGAGCCGTTCTTTCCCATGGAACGAAACCAGGCGGCGTCTTGCGCCATCCCCTCGAAATATAGGCGGATGCGACGCGCCTCGCCGTTGTCGGCAATGTGGAGGAAGTAGTGCATGAGAAACATGGAGGACAGATACATCCGGTGAAGCTGGATCATGCTGGCGCGGCCGCCGACGTTCGTGGCCCAGGCGCTTTCGGATGTTTTGATCAGAGCGCTCGGGCGCATGATCCAGCTTTCCGGCAGACGGGCTGCGGGTGTCCCACTGTCGCTGATTTTACTGGGATTGGTGGACGGGGAGGCCATGACGCGTGTGCCCTGCTCGCGCGTGAGTTTGTCGTAAAAGTCCAGACGCAGGCGCAATGCCTGCACGCGGTCGCGTGGTCCGAGATAGAACACGCCGTTTCGGTAGGTCATATTCCCCGCGTATTCAGCGAGTCCTTCCGCGACCCACTTGGGCATGAGTTGCAAAAGTTCGGCGGTGACCTGGTGTGCCATTTCGTGGATGAGCACAGTGGCGCGGTAGTCGTAGCTCTTGGTGTTCTTGCCCAGAAACTGTTCGATGCCGAGGCTTTCAAACGGCACCAGCAGGACACCGTCGCCGGACATGCTGGCGGTGATGAAAACGCCGGCGCTGCCTGAAGGGCCGCCTGCGCGCTCGTAGGTTGCGCGACTGCGGCAGATGCGTGCGTTGTATATGCGACCCTCCAGCGGACCGAGTTGCAGCGGGAGTGAGTAGAGGAGGCGGACCGTGCCCTCAGCAACGGTGGCAAAATCGTTCATCACAGAGACGGACACCTCGGCATCGCAGTTGAATTCGTAATGCGGGCTGTTGAAGATGAATCCGCCTTCTTTGCGTGTGCCGTTTGTAAGCTTGATTTCAGGCTGCTGCACAGTTTCGGGCCAGCGCGGCATGGGCAAGCGTTGTGCGGGTGATTTGTCTTTCGCCCATTCATGCGTCCACGCCTGGTCAGCGGGGCAAAGTTTTTCAACGGGCAGGAACACGCGCTGCTTGTTCGGGAGCAGAACCACCACGCTGTCTTTTTCGAAACCGAGCAGTTCGCCTTCTAATTTCCGCCCAGTGATGTCCTTCCATTCACGGGCACAAAGGATCGAGCTCGCGCTTTCTAACAAAAGTGCTGCCCCAAGCAGCCTGTTTGCAAACGAAAACCGCATGGTGACACTTAGCATCAAGCTCCCCACAACGCATCCTCTGGTTTTGGCTCTGCAGTTGAGGGTTTTCGGCAGGTTGCAATTTGTTTTGCGGATGAATTATGGAGCCTTGCCGGAAAGCGTCGGAACCTGGATCTCCAGCCCTGCTTTCATGGGTGAGCCGGGGTTGAGCCCGTTCATCTCGTAAAGTTGATTTACAGGAATATTGAAGGCTTCGCTGATGGTTTGCGGTGTTTCGTCGGCGCTGACGATGTAGCGCCGGGTTTTAGGTTTCTCTTCCTCCACAGTTTTTGCGCTGTCTGCGGTTTCGTCAGGTGCAGTGGCCGCGACAGTCTTCTTGTCCCCGGCGCCGCTGGAGGGATTGTTCTTTGTGGCCGGGGTCGCTTTCTCATCGTCTTTTCTGGCGAGGGACGGACGAGGGGGGATGCTGATCTTGCTGCCGGGGCGCAATCGGTTGGGATTCACGCCAGGATTTTCTGCGGCGATGGCGGCTTCCGTGCTGCCGTATTTTTTAGCGATGATGTAGTAGGTGTCGGTCTCGGTAACGGTGTGGGCGGTTCCCGACGCCTTCGGCTTCCCTGTGTCAGAACCGACATTCTCTGTCGCTCTCACGGTTGCGGGAATGATCAGTTTCGATCCCGCCTTCGGTGTGGCGGAATCGATCTTGGGATTGGCACGCTCCAAGTCGTCCTGCGTGAGGCCGTATTTTCGCGCGATGCTGCGAAACGTTTCCCCTTTGGCCATGACATGGGCGGTGGCTTTCGCCGGCGAGAGCGCGGGGTCTGATCCGGGCCGGGGTATTTTCAAGATCTGACCGTCGTGCAAGGTGGAGTCGCTGAGGCGATTGAGATCCATGATATCTCCGACGCTGACACCGTGAAGACGCGCCAGACCCCAGAGGGTGTCGCCTCGTTTGACTTTGTAGGAGTCGGTCGCCGCTTCCTTTTTTGGTTTGGTGCCCGTGGCCGTCATGCCAAAGATTGGACTGATGGTGAACCCGATGGCGCAGGCAAGAAGGAACCGGCAATGCATGGCGTTATCTTAATTATATTAAATGCTAATATCAATTAAATTTTTAGCCAATTATTAAAAGCCGACCCGAATGGCACCATCACGAGCGGGCGCCGCCCAGTGCCGCAAGCATCCCATGATCACGATTCGATCACTTTCACCCAAGTCGCGGACAACGAAACGCGCGACACTGAAAAGCGCCGATGCTCAGCGCGATGGA
>VFKE01000077.1 GCA_009885695.1 Verrucomicrobiota bacterium
GAAGCGATGGCAAGTGGTGTTCCCGTCCTCGCCTCCAACGTCGGAGGCATCCCCGAAGTGCTCGCACCAGACTTTGAGAACCACCTTGTCGCGCCGGATGATCCCAAGGCACTGGCTGCAGCCATCCTCAAGTTCATCGATTGGCGGACCGATAACCCGGGCTTGGGGGCGGAGTTCCGGCGCTACGTGGAGAGCCGCTTCGACCAGACCCAGACTCACGACAAGATCTTCTCGCTCATCGCTGCGGGTCTTCGTTAGAGCATTTTAAAAAACATCGTAGCCGCATCTCGTAAGAGTGCGGGACAAAATCGCCTGGCTGCAAAATTTCCCATCTTCCCGCGTTCTGACGAAGCGCGGCTACAGCCTTGATTAAAGTGCTCTAATAAATCGCTGAGATAATCCGCAGATTGCGTTGATTCACGCAGAATGGAGGCATGAACGACTCTCTGCATCTGCACAATTGGCAGACAGGTTTCGTTACCAGCTCGCATCCGCTGCTCATTCAACCTGAAAAGGAAAATGGACAGGATTAACAGGATATTCAGGATTGGGAGAGAGGGAGTTACCATCAAGATGCCTCTCACCCAGTGGGTGAATGGGTGCATCTTCGTAATACCTTCCTGTTAATCGTGTTAATCCCCTTCGGCCTTGAGCTCAGGGCCGAAAGGCTGTCTAAACCCTGTCACTGCGTTTTCTAGGTTCAAAGTTCATGTCTCCGGCAACCCACCCATTGACTGCGCTCCCGGTCAGCGCCGTGGTGCCCACGCGCCACCGGCCGCAGGCCCTTTCCCGCACGCTCATGTCCTTGCTCGCGCAAGGCATCCTGCCAGCCGAGTTGATCGTAGTGGACGCCTCGGATGACGAGGCCACGTGCCTCGCGCTCGACGCGTTTGGCGCACAGGTTGCCGGCGTTTGCCAGGTTCGCTGCCTCAAGGCACAGGTCTGTGGTGCGGCAGCCCAGAGAAATCAGGGCGTGACCGCAGCGACTCAGCCGGTCATCTGGTTCTTTGATGATGATATTCTCTTTGAACCTGAATGTGTCTCCCGGTTGTGGGCGGCCCTGAATTCCTCGCCCGAACTCGGCGGGGTCAATGCCATGATTACCAACCAGAGTTATCACCCGCCTGGATTGATTTCGCGCGTGATGTTCCGGCTGATCGGTGGCAAGGGGCCGGGCTATGCCGGTCGCGTGATCGGGCCAGCCGTGAATTTTTTGCCCGAGGATCGCGCAGATCTTCCCGAGGTCGTCCCGGTGGAATGGCTCAACACCACGTGCACCTTTTACCGCCGCGAAGCCCTGCCTGATCCGCCATTTTCTTCTCAATTCACCGGCTACTCCATGATGGAGGATTTGACCCTCTCACTAATCGTGTCACGCCAGTGGCGGCTGGCCAATGCCCGGACCGCCCGCATCTACCACGACAGCCAACCCGGATCACACAAGGCTGATGCGCGCGAAATGGCCGCCATGGAAACAGTGAACCGTCATTACGTCATGACCGGGATTCTGGGCCGCAAGGGTCTGCTGGATTATCTCCGACTGATCCTCTGGCAACTCTTCAGCCTTTTATCCTCGCTGCGCACGCTGGACGGCTGGCGGTCCCTCCCCGCCCAAGTGCGCGGCAGATGGGACGGTTGGAAGATCATTTGCAACAGCCCGTCGCCCAATGTCTGACGACGCGACAGTGACGGTTGGCATCCAGGATTCCAAGGTTCCGGGGCAAAGTACTTGAAGCAATTTAAAAAAATTCGTAGCCGCATCTCGTAAGAGTGCGGGAAGAAGCCACGGCAGCCAACGAAGCATGCATACTTCCCGCGTTTTCGTTTCGCGGCTGCGGGGAGAGCTTCCCTATTTCCCGCGTTCTTACGAACGCGGCTACGTTTTTAGAGCCTTGTTAAAAATGACGTAGCCGCATCTCGTAAGAGTGCGGGACAAAATCGCCTGGCTACAGAACTTCCAATCTTCCCGCGTTTTCGCTTCGCGGCTGCGCAACACAAAGCGCCGCTGCGTCATTAATTAACTAGTGGCAGGAATTAAATCGGAGGAAACCATGTTGAAGAAAATCCTTGGCAAAGTGGCGCAGGCGCTGGGACTTCAGACCAGGGTGAGCCGCTGCCTGAAAAAACTGAACTATAACCGGAAGACTTTCATCAATGGCGTGGAGATGACCCTCCCATCCATTCAGGGAATCACCTGCCGTGATGGTGAACCCTGGATGACCGAATTGCTCGGCAAGGTGCTTCAAGTGCAAGGCGGGACGTTTTTTGATGTGGGAGTCAATCTCGGACAAACGCTCCTCAAGGTGAAGGCCCTCGATCCGCCCAGGGGTTATGTCGGATTCGAGCCCAACCCGGTCTGTGTTTCCTATGTGCAAAATCTCATCAGGGAAAATGGCCTGGAGAATTGCACGCTGCTTCCAGTGGGTTTATTCACGGAAGATCGCGTCCTGTCCATGGATCAGTATTCAGATGACGCCAGCGACTCATCGGCCACGCTGATTGAAAACTTCCGGCCAAACAGCAAAATCTATTCCCGTGTTTTCGTCCCCGTCTTCCGCTTTGACAGCCTGGCGGGGCTTCTGGGCGGCAAGCGCGCCGGCGTGATAAAAATTGATGTGGAAGGCGCCGAGCTTGAAGTCGTGCAAAGCCTGCTGACCCTGATCAGGCGCGACAAACCCATCATCTTGATTGAAGTGCTCCCTGTTTATTCAGAGGATAACGTCTTCCGAAAGAACAGGCAGAATGAGTTGGAACTAATCTTTGCCGAAGCCGGCTATGCCATCCTCCGGGTTGAGAAGACCGGTGCCGGGACATTCTCCGGACTAAAGCGCATCGAGAAAATCGGCGTGCA
>VFKE01000203.1 GCA_009885695.1 Verrucomicrobiota bacterium
ACATGCTTCGCGATGCGCGATGAGCCGACAAAGCTCACCGCCGCGATGCCCGGATGCGTGCAAATGGCATCCACGACCTCACGTCCGCCATGCACGATGTTCAGCACGCCCTCCGGCAGTCCCGCTTCGAGAAACAGTTCGGCCAGGCGCATTGCCGTGAGGGGCACTTTTTCGCTGGGCTTCAGGATGAAGGTGTTCCCGCACGCAATCGCCAGAGGGAACATCCACATGGGCACCATGGCAGGAAAATTGAATGGCGTGATGCCGGCGCAGACGCCCAGAGGCTCACGCATCGTGTGCGCATCGATCTGCTCGGCCACCTGCGGCAGGCTTTCACCTTTGGTGAGATGGCTGATACCGCACGCGAACTCCACCACCTCGATCCCGCGCCGCACATCGCCGCGTGCTTCATCGAGGGTCTTGCCATTCTCCCGCGTGACCAGGTCGGCCAGCTCGGTGAAATGCTGCTCCAGCAGTTCACAGTAACGCACCAGGCACGATGCCCTGCGTGGCGCTGGAAGTGAACCCCAATGCTGGAAAGCTGTTTGTGCAGTCTGCACGGCCAGATCCACCTCCGCCGCGCCACTCATGGGGACATGAGCGATTACTTCACCGCGTGACGGATTGAAGACTTCCTGAGTGGCAGCACCTGCAGGTGCTCGATGTTGGCCGATGAGATTGGGGATGGGCCTGGTTTGCATGGGTTTGAAAATTGTGTTTGAAATAGCAACTTTAGTTTGATATTGCAAACCGTATCTCAACCACCATTCGAAAATAACATCCAGCCACACACACCATGCGTCCATCATTCATCCCACATGCCATCACGCGGAGCTTCTGCCTTTGCTGCGCCGCGCTTGCCTTTGCCGACTGTTCGCTGAGCGCCGTCGCCGACGATGCCTTCCGCCCCAGCTTGCTGCTTTCCTTGCCTGACTACGCCAACACACCCGACGCCATGGCGCTCGATTCGCAGGGGAATGTCATCCTCTCCTGCCCGAACTTCAACGACACCACCTACTCGGGCGTGCTGCTGAAAATCGACCGCGACAACCGCATGTCGATCTACTTCCCCGCGCCCGTGCATCCCGACACGAAGCGCGGTGCTCCGATGGGCCTGGAGTTCGGCCCGGACGGCAATCTTTATTACGCGGACAACCAGTATTTCAGCGACAAGAACTACAAGTCCCGCCTCATCCGCATCCTGGTGAAAGACGGGCAACCCGTCGGCTCTGAAGTCGTGGTCGATGGCTTCAAGCTCTCCAATGCCGTCCGTTGGAAAGGCCAGCGCATCTACGTCAGCGATACCTTTTTTGACCTCGCTGATTCACCCGGCGAGAGCGGCATCTACTCCTTCCACATCGATGAGTTCAAAGGAAAGCCCGTCATGCTTCAGCCTGAGGGCAGGGACTCGCACCTCATCGCCCGCTTCAAGACCATCCCGAACCACCGCAAGGATGTCGCCGGGTCCGACGGTCTCGCTTTTGACAATGAAGGCCGCCTCGTCACGGGCAACTTCGGCGATGGCGTGCTCTCCCGCATGACCCTCGATGACAACGGCAAGGTGGTGAAACAGGAGGTCATCAGCCGCAAGCTCTCGTGCGTGGATGGCATGGTCAATGACCCACGCACTGGGCGCATCTATATCGCCGATTCGGAAAAGAACGCCATCCAGGTCCTCGCACTCGACGGCAATGTGACCACACTATGGGAGAATGACGACTCAGATGGTGCCGAGGGCCTTCTCGACCAGCCATGCGAGCCCCTCATCCGCGGGAATGACATCATCATCGCGAACTTCGACATGCCTTTCCCTGGGCTGAAAAACAAAGCCTACGACAAGCATCACACGCTTTCCGTCATCCGCTTGAAGTAATCGGACATTCCTCTTGGCTTTTGAAGATGCATCTACTTGGCATTGATTGCGGTGGCACCACAACCAAGGTGGTTCTGTTCGCCGTGGATGGCACTCTTGTGGCTTCAGCGGGGCGCCCCATCGCCTCGCTCACTCCACATCCAGGCTGGTCGGAGCGCGATGCCGGGGCCCTGTGGTTGGATACTGCGGCGTTGATTCGCGAGGTGCTCGCCACTTCCGGCGTTCCCGCGTCCGCCATCGCTGCCGTGGCCTGCACGGGACATGGAAATGGCCTCTACCTTACCGATGACCAAGGCCATCCCATCCGCGCTGCGATCAACTCCAACGACCAGCGTGCCCGGAACATTGTCGAGGCCTGGCGCACGGATGGTACTGAGGCCAGGGCGATGTGCCAGACCGCACAGCGGCTGTGGGCAGCCCAACCGCCGCCGCTCCTGGCTTGGCTGCGGCAACATGAGCCCACCACGCTCGCTCGTGCGCGATGGTTGTTTCAATGCAAAGACTACCTGCGCTTCCATCTCACCAGCAGCGCTGGTGCCGATGTCACGGACAGTTCTGGCACCAGCCTGCTTGATGTCCGCGCCGGACAGTGGTCGGAGGATTTGCTGAAATGTCTCGGCCTCTCAGACATGCGCCACCTTTTGCCTCCGCTCCTGATGCCCCACAGCAGCGCGGGTGCTGTGACAGCCGCCGCAGCGGCGCAGACCGGCTTGATTGAAGGCACGCCCGTGGCTGGCGGCATGTTTGACATTGATGCCTGCTGCCTCGCCTCCGGCGTGCTGGATGAATCCTCCGTCGCCATGGTTGCGGGCACTTGGGGAAATTGTCTCTCTGTCTCGCTGCAGCCTGTCTGCGACCCCGCCATCTTGATGACATCCTGCTTTGCCATCCCAGGCAGTTATCTCTTGCTGGAAGGCAGCCCCACATCCGCAGGGAATCTGGACTGGGCGCTCACCACTTTCCAAATCAGCAGCTATGCCGAGGCTGAGCGCCTCGCGATCAGTTCACCTCTGCGGCCCGACAGCCCTTTCTTCCTGCCCTTTCTTTACGGCAGCCATGGAACAGGGGCAGAGTCCGCCTGCTTCCTCGGACTGCATTCACTGACCAGCACCGCACAGCTCATCAGCTCCGTCTATGAATCGGTGGCCTTCGCCCTGCGCCATCATTTTGAAAAGCTCGCGCCTTTTCGCACCACCTCGCCGCGTTCCGTTCGCCTCAGCGGAGGCGCAGCCCGCAGTTCATTCTGGAGCCAGCTCTTTGCCGACACGCTGAATCTGCCCGTCGAGATACCCGATGGCAAAGAACTCGGAGCGAAAGGCGCAGCCATGGCAGCAGCCATCTCCATCGGCATCTACCCAGGCTGGGCCGAGGCTGTAGCGGCGATGGTCACCACTTCACGCACCTTCTTGCCCCGGCAGGAGGCGGTCAGCTTGCTTGATGCACGCTTCCGACGCTACCAGGCCATCCTCGCCAACAGCACAACCGTCTGGCCTCACCTGAGTGCAGACTGATCATTTCCAAACAACCCCAAAAAACCGCACGCCACATGTTTAACGCCCACAAAGTCCGCATCAACCGCATGTTCAGCCCCGCTGGCAAGTGCCTCGACATCGCCATTGACCACGGTGTCTGGAATGAAGGCAGCTTCCTTGATGGTCTCGAAGACATCGAAAAAGTTGTCGCCACCCTCGCCGCCGCAGGTCCCAACGCCATCCAGATGAACTACGGCCAGTGCGACGTGCTGCAAAACCTGCCCATGGCACGCAAGCCAGCCCTCGTCATGCGCACCGACGCAGGGAACCCTTACAATTCCACCCGCCACGCCATCACCTTCGACGACCTCGCCTGCCAGGACGATCCCGTCCTGCCAGCCGTCCGCATGGATGCCGCCTGCGTCGTCGCCAATCTCATCCTCATGCCAGACGAGCCGGATCTTTACCGGCAATGCATCCGCAACATCAGCCGGCTCCGCCCTCTTTGTGATCAATACTCCATGCCGCTCATGATCGAGCCCCTCGTCATGCGCCCCAACGACGAACGCGGCGGCTATCAGGTCAATGGCGACAAAAAGCTCATCACCACACTCGTCCGAACCGCCCGTGAACTAGGTGCTGACATCATCAAGGCCGACCCGACCGATCACGCCGAAGACTACCCCGATGTCATCCAGGCCGCGCGCTGCCCGCTCCTCGTGCGCGGTGGTGGCTGGAAGGACATTCGCACAGTCTTCACGGAAGCCGCCGCCTTCCTCGCCATGGGTGCCCACGGCCTCGTCTATGGACGCAACGTTTACCAGCATCCGAACCCGGAGCGTATCGTGTCTGCCTTCATGGCCATGATCCACGACGGCGCGAGCGCCGAACAGGCGATGGTCATTTACGAAGCCAAGGCGTAGCGCCCCACCAACTGTCACCCATGTCCCCGGTCAACCTGTAACCCATTCGCCCGGTCCGCCCCCGTTTTCCCGCACTGACCCGAATGGCACTGAAATAAGCAATCAAGCAGCGTGAGCGGCATCGTCTGGGGAACAGGGTCTCTGGGGAACGGGTTCAGCAAGACTTGACAAAATGACCCGAAGGAGTGCAGAATTCCGCCATGCAGCGCTGGCCTGCACAGCCAAACGAAGAGCCGAGGATGGCTCGGAGCGTGGAGTCGAGGTCGGCATCCGGCATGACCAGTAGCACGTTCTTCGCACCGCCTGCCGCCTGCAACCGCTTGCCGTGAGAACATGCCAGCGCATACACATGCTTCGCGATGCGCGATGAGCCGACAAAGCTCACCGCCGCGATGCCCGGATGCGTGCAAATGGCATCCACGACCTCACGTCCGCCATGCACGATGTTCAGC
>VFKE01000182.1 GCA_009885695.1 Verrucomicrobiota bacterium
CACCTTCTGGGTGAGCACTTCTGGGACACCCAAGCGCTTCATTTTCAGTCTATTAACTATCAGCTATCAGCCATCGACTTTCCTTTTTAGGTTAGTGGCGCTTCACTTGCGGGAAGCCATCATGCATGGTCGTCGTCTGCTATGTCCAACGGTGCGGGCGACTATCGAGGGAAAAAACCTGCCCTGAAGTGTGCGGCATTTCCAAGTGGAGGAAGCGGATGAAGCGCGCGGCATCGGCGGCTGTGTTGAATCGTCCCAGTGTGTGTGAGCCGCGGAACTGTGCGCGGAGTTTGTCACCGAGGTGAGCGGTCATTTTGGACTCAAGGAATCCCGGTAGCACGCAGTTCACGCGGATGCCCCATGCGCCGTATTCACGGGCAAGTGATTGAGTGAGGGCAATGAGTCCAGCCTTGGCGGCCGCGTAATTGGACTGCCCTGAGGGACCGTAGAGCGCGGAGTAGGAACTGATGAAGATAATATGGCCGCTGCGCTGGCGGGACATCAACTTCAGCGTTCCGCGCGCCACGCGGAATGCGCCGGACAAGTTCACCTCGAGAACGGCACTGAAGTCGACGGCGCTCATTGCAGTCATAGATTTGTCGATCAAAAGCCCTGCGCTGGACACAAGCAGGTCAAGCCGCGCGAGGTCCTTGATGCCGGCATCGATGGAGGCGGCTCTGGCAACGTCCAGCATGGCGTGCGCCGGGGCGTGCACGCGCATTTTGCAGGCTTCCAACTCCTCGCGGATCGCAACGGCCAGATCACCATCTCCGCCTGTAATCAGGGCCGTGGGTTGGGGGGCAACTGGTTCTGGGCGGGAAATCATGCGCAGTGGCACTGTGCACACGCTTTTCAGCCAGCTCAACTGCCGGGTTTGGAGAAGATCACCGCGTTCTTGTCGTAGCTGAGATGGGCGCCGGACAAATGCGCCAGATATCGCAAGGCCTCCGAGAGCGGAATTTTTTCGAGGCTCAGTGTGACATGCTTTTTCGACAGCTCGGGGTCGCTCACGATGATGTTTGGCGCGATTTTTCCGCCGCTGGCATTCTGGGCAAGAATCCTGAGCGCCTGGATCGATTCACCGAGTTCGGCATCGTTGACCTTAAAAAAACAGGCATTAGAGCATTTTTAAAAAATGGAGCCGCATCTCGCAAAAGTGCGGGAAGAAGCCACGGCAGCCAACGAAGCATGCCTTTTCCCCGCGTTTTCGCTTCGCGGCTGCGGGGAGAGCTTCTCTATTTCCCGCGTTCTTACGAACGCGGCTGCGAAATTATTTAAACCGCTCTAGACAGGCTTTGCAGGATTAGGCGAGAGGCACTTCCAAACGAGATCCCACTCATCCAATCGACGAATGATCGTTTCTTCGCATCTCATTCATTTTTTATCCTGTCTAAAACCCACTGCGTTTCCAAGGGTTATTTGAGAAACGTTGCGGTCATTGGAAGTTGCGACGGTCGGCTACGGGACCCAGCCTGGCAAAGCGGCCGCCTGCTTCACTCCTGCCGCCATTTGTGCCTCGTCAATGCAAAATCAATACACCCCATGAAAAACGAAGTACTTTTTCCGGGCCTCGATGACCCATGCCACCGTGAGTCAGTGGCTTCATCAAAAGTTTGCCGTCGCCCATCGCCGACGCGGGGCACGACGGCACAACTGGAATTTGGAATCTAATTTGGTAAGCCACTGACTTGGTAAACTTCCCTAGTGTTCTGTCGCAGAAATGTCTAGACAATAGATATTTTCCTGCCATGGTCCGGCATGAATCTAAAAACCACTGGCGTCACCCTGTCGAGCGAACAGCGGAAACTG
>VFKE01000118.1 GCA_009885695.1 Verrucomicrobiota bacterium
AGTCGGAAGGCGGAAGGCGGAAGTCGGAAGTCGGTAGCCGGAAGACTGGCATGATGAAACTGAGGGTGCGCTCATCTGCTATCGTTCTGTTGGAGCAACAAGCTTGTTCAAGCCCTCGACAATTCGTAACATCTCTGCCGGATGACATGAAGCAAGTCTTCCAGCCAGTCGCTGAGTCGAGAGAGTCCGTATCTGAGATATCTTTGCCCAAGTTCGTTTCGGCAATCCTGTCTTCTTCAGTTCCAATGTGAGGGGAAAGCCAGCTCGTGGTTCCTGGCTCGTAAGCGCAATGGCGATCACCGTGCCTGAACGGTCATTGAAGACGGTCTCGCTCAGAACGAGAACAGGGCGTCGTCCGGCCTGTTCATGGCCGACTGTCGGATCCATGTGCGCCCAATAAATGTCGCCTCTCAGTATGCTGGCCATTCGGCAAGGTCGCTGGAAAGACCGATATCGGCAAAGGCCTGTTCCTCGGAAGGATCAAGCTTGGAACATTCCCTGGCCAATGAGTCTTCAGCCAGCCGGGCTAATTGTTCGGACACTGCGATCTGAAAAACTTCTGATCGACTCCGATATTTTTTGGCCCGCACCAGCGAATCAATGCGTCCCAGCACACGCTGGTCGATGGAAATAGCAATCTTGGCTGCGGTCATACTTAGAGAATACCGTTTCTCATTCCAGGGTCAAGCGTGAGTTCCATGAAGTCGGAAGACTGGAAGGATGAAGATTGGAAGGGTGGAGGTCGGGCACTAGAGACCGATCACCTTCAGATCAGGGGCGACATGCTTGAAGTGCCGAACATTGAGCGTGTGAATTTCGACGCATTTGGTTTCCCGGGCAGATTGGGCATGGATGGCATCAAAGAATGAACCGCCGCGAATACCTTTCGCCGGAGCTTGCCGAATCAGTTCGACATAGGGTTTTGCTTCGAGCCCGTGGACATGGAGTGCTTCCGCCAAATCCACCACCATCTGCGCCGCGTCATGGGGGTTGAGCTTCAATTGCACGTCGCCCGAAAGGGTGGCGTAGGCCTCCGCGAGGGCGTGTGCCGAAGTGACCGCGCCGCGCGTCTTCACCAGGGCATCCGCCGCAGTAAATTTGGGGCTTTGCGCCAGACAGGCCTCCACCAGGATCGAGGCATCTAGGAATGGCTTCATTTTCGAATTCTGCGCTCGCGCATCCGGGAAACCGCCTCCCCGCTGTCCCAATCACGCGGCAGGGGTCCGGTGTAAACCGTGCGACCGCGCCGCCGGGCCACTTCTCCGCACCGGCCTTCCAGCGTGGAAATCTGCGCGGTGCCGGACACGACTTCAATCTTCACGCTCATGGGGCCGGAAATACCGATGGCCTCGCGAACGGGCTTCGGCAGCACCATCCGCCCGACTTTGTCCACCATCACGGTCGTCTTCATGCCACTAGATTACCAATTGGCAATGATTTGGCAAGTCCCAACCGGGTGATGGAAGAAATTAACAGCACCGCGGGCATAAGTCGGGATGCCGACCGTGACTGGTGCGAAGTCAGACATGGGAGAAAAATGACGAATGACGAATGACGAATGACAGAGGGCGGAAAGGATAAAGGATGAGGGATGAAGCTTGGAATGACTACCGACCTACCGACCCACTGCTCACTGAGTCACTGGCTCACTGACTCACTGCCCACTGACCACTGACCCACTGACCCACTGACCCACTGACCCACTGAC
>VFKE01000003.1 GCA_009885695.1 Verrucomicrobiota bacterium
AGGTGGTGGCGGATGTCCCATACGCCTTCTGTTTTGAACCATTTCTTGGAGGGGCATGGATGCCCCTTCCACTTTTTGTTTTACTGAATCTTGCTTCCAAGTGGTATCATAACATGCATGAAAATTTTGTCGCGGAAACAGAAACGCTATTCATTTAGAGTATTTTTAAAAAAGACGCAGCCGCATCTGGTAAGAGTGCGGGAAGAAGCCACGGCAGCATATCGAAGCAGGCCTATTTCCCGCATTTTCGCTTCGCGGCTGCGCAACACGAACGCGGCTGCGAAATTATTTGAACCGCTCTAGCCGCTCAAGCAAAGCCACAGTGCGAAAGAAGACAACTTTGAATTGGCGGGAAATCCATGGTGACCATTTGCGCTCCATCGGGAGTTTCGGCAAGTGTTTGTCGCGGAATCCACACCGTTTTCACCTCGGCGCCATTTTTAAGGATGACCCTAATAACATCGTAATCGAATAAAAAATCTTACTCATGATGCAGGGCTTCATCAGAAGGTGAAACGCATACGGGGCTATAATTGAACATCAATATAACTTAAGAATCAAAATGATATGGTTGATACGTTTTATCTTGATTAATTATAGTAGTTATTATAAATTTAGATTCATGATCCCCCTCCAATCAGAGCCGCTTCATGCATCGCACTTTGCTCCTAGGCCATCAGTCGTGTCTGGTGCCCGATACACGGAACAGTTGGAGGGGGTTGAGCTTGCCTTGATTGAAGCACGCGGCCGTATCCTCGGTGCGCTGGACCGCGAACTGGAGACAGTCCGCGCCCAAAGGATCCGCCGAGCCAATGGGTCCGGCATGGTTCGTGAAGTCTTCCAGCAATCCCCCCTCCCGGCGAACGTTCTGACGGTAAGCCGCGAAATTTTCGAGTTCAGAGAGCCCGCTCCCCTTGAGGCCGCAATCGATCCTGCGCTGGAACGCGCCACGCTCGAAGAGTTGAATGCCGCGCTCGCCGCCGCCTTCAGCCAAATGTCCGGGTCGTAAGCCGGGCACGCTTGCGAAGCACCACGCAGCGCGGTGGCGCACCTTCAAGATTGAGAAACGCGATCTTCTGCGTCTCGAACGAATCCGCTGGGAGATGAGAGGCCCATTGTTCGACTGCGAGTGCTTCTGTTTCACCGCCGTCGTGGCCGGGATAACACACGACCGTGATCAAACCACCTTCTGCCAGCCAGTCGATCGCCTTACGCAACGCCATCAAGGTTGTATCAGTCCGCGTGATGCATGACTTGTCGCTCCCCGGCAACCAGCCGAGGTTGAACATGAACGCCCGTATTCCACCCCGAAGTTCCGGTGGTAAAAATTCCTCCATTCGTTCATGCCCCGCATGGATCAGCGTAACTGCATCGTGCTTTTTGATGTGAGATTTTGTCTGCTCCAAGGCACTAACCTGGACATCAAATACGAACACCCGCCCGCCGGGTAAAACATGCTGCGCGAGGAATAATGTGTCATGACCGTTTCCAGCGGTTGCATCAACCACAACATCACCGTCCCGCAAACGTGGTGCCAGCAGTGCGTGCGACCAGCGCACCGCCGTGGGCAGCGCCTCGGGGAAACGCGTGGTGTGCGAGAGTGTGTTGATGTTCTCGGGATCAGTCATTGGCGCGCACATCCACGACCGGCTCCAGCGGTTTGTCATCCAGAAGATGCTCCGCAAGCATTTTCGCAAAAAACGGCGCTCGCAGCACGCCCTTGGAGCCGAGGCCGTTGAACAGACACACCCGAGGATGCGCCGGATGCCTGCCGAGCACGAGCTGGCGATGTTTGATGATCGGTCGGATACCAGCCTGCGTCCCGCCGATTTCAAAGGGTATGCGAAGCAGCAGCGAGAGCTTCCCGTGTAAGTCGGTGATGGAAGTCTCCATTGGAGTCGTCAAATCGAACTCATAAGTCGAGCCCGCGCGCCAGTGGCCCATTGTGTGCGGCAGCAACCAGCAGCCGCGGTTGATGATGCGGCTTTCCTGCAAATTGACCCTGAGCGAAGCAATCACCCCGCGCGCGCAATCGAATTTCAGCCAGGAAAAAAAACGTGAGCCGGTTCGCTGTTCCGCCCCGCGGCAGAATACAACATGGCTGAAATCCTCGCCGTGCCAGCGAATGCCATGATCCAATGTTTCAACCTCATCCTCGACAATGACGCCCTGCCGCCAAGTACCGATTTTCGCGAAAAATACGCGGCTTGCTTCCAGATACGCGGCCGTGTCGAGCCAGCCAGCCTGACGTTGGACGAATCCGCCGAACTCCGAATGGAACAGCGAGGAATCCACCAGTGGCGCGTTGGCATCGACCCACTGTTCGAGCCCGGTCGCGCCCGCGCGCCCGCGCCACCATTCCACTTCGCGCGGTTCCTTGAACAAGCGGACGAGCGGCCGCTCATGATAAAACTCAGCACTGAGAAGTTTTTCCACCGTTCGGTAAAGCCGCAGTGCCACCGGCAGCAGCTCCTCCACTCGCCAGCTCGGCTTCACCCGCTTGCCGGTGATGGGTGTCACCAGGCCCGCTGCGATTTTGGAACAGGTGCCCGCTTCATTAGGATCAAGGATCAGAAACGGAACGTCACGCTCATGCAGGGACCATCCCAAGGCCGTGCCCGCGAGTCCGCCGCCGACAATGAGAATGGGAGGGACCGCCATTTGTATTCGTAGCAGCCGACGTCAGGAGGCTCAATTGAATTCAGTGGAAGCTCCTTCAATCAACCAACTGCTTGGTTTGAAGTTGCGTGAGCCTTCGCATTATCAAATCAACCGGCAGCAGCTCACCTTCATCAGTTACGATGACATTCACGGGGCGCACGTCAAAGATGCCCCCTCCGTGGCCAGCGAAGGCCAGGCATCGTATGCACCAAAATGCTTCACGCGCAGCTTAGAGCATTTTTAATAAAATACGTAGCCGTATCTCGTAAGAATGCGGGAAGAAGCCACGGCAGCCAACGAAGCATGCATATTTCCCGCGCTCTCACGAACGCGGCTACTAAATTAATTAATCCGCTCTAGTGAATCCGAGATTCTTGAACCAAGGGGTTATCTCATCCTAGGTCGCTGGCTGGCCAATGATGTCCGGCTTCGAAATTACTATGCGACGGGCACTCCGGCCCCCAGTGATTCCCACAAAGCGCATTGCATCGCCGAAATACCGGTTCTGCAACAGTAGTCTTGCGAAGTATTGTGTAGGCGTCGCTGGAAGCAAAAGTGCTTCTGCGCCACCTGGGAGCATTTACAAAAGGACAAAGCCGCATCTCGTAAGAGTGCGGGAAGAAGTCACGGCAGCTGGCAACTGCATAGACTAAATCAATCCCAAACATGCTTATTTCAGTCCCATTCCACACTGACCCCGTTTCCCTGTTTACCGCGCAGCCATTCCGGACGGATGACTGGTGAAGCCCCGGCAGACGGACGATTTCACTCCCCAATCCTGCCTCACACGCTACATTGCAGACACATGGTCGGGATCGGCACACGCAACACGCTACGCATCACGCGGGAGTCGCCCTCGGGGCTGTATCTCGATGGCGGTGAGCACGGGGAAATTCTGTTGCCCGGAAAATACATCCCGCGCGGTGGATTTCCCGGACTTGAAATTGAGGTGTTTGTGCACCGCGATTCGGAGGACCGGCTCGTGGCAACGACGGAGACACCGCTGGCGATGGTGGGTGAATTTGCCTGCCTGGAGGTACTGAGTGTCCAACCGGCCATCGGCGCGTTCCTGAACTGGGGGCTGGGCAAGGATCTGCTGCTTCCGATCCGCGAACAAAAGGACCGCGTCCGGATGGGAGATCGTGTCGTGGTTTATGTTTACCTCGACACCAAAACTGAAAGGGTGGTGGCCACCTCGCGCTTAAACAGGCATCTCGATCTCACGGTGACGGCTTACACCGAGGGTCAGCCGGTGAATCTTATCATCGCCGGTGAATCACCACTGGGCTTCAACGCCATCATTGAGAATGCTCACTCGGGTCTGCTCTATCGTACTGAAACTGGCACGGCGCTTCGCATCGGACAAAAGCTGAAGGGCTATGTGCGCACGATTCGACCCGATGGTAAAATCGATCTTGCACTAGATCCCGCAGGCTACGCGCGTGTGGCGCCGCTTTCAGAACAGATCATCGAGAAACTCAAGGCGGCGGGCGGTCGCCTCGAGTTGCACGACAAAAGTTCGCCGGAAGAAATCCGCCATGTATTCGGTGCCAGCAAGAAATCATTCAAGCAAGCCGTCGGCGCCCTCTTCAGTGACCGCCGCATCCGCCTGGAGCGGGACGGAATCGAGCTGGTTCTGTAAATTCAAGCCGGAGGCTTGAGAGAAAATAGCCGGTGGTGGAGCGCAGCGGAACCACCGGTTACGCAGCATGATCACCAGCGCCCCGAAGGTGGCGCGAGAACCGGTCGAATTTCTCGCGCTCCTGCCGGAGCGCAATATCTTACCTGCGATGATCCGGTGGTTTCGCTCGTTCCTCGCTGCACCACCGGCTATGTTCTCCGCTCCTTTCAGGAGCATTGGGCGCGGACTACGAATTCAGTGCACCTTCAGCAGCTCGACCTCGAAGATCAGCGTTTCATTCGGCCCGATGTCGCGGCCCGCGCCGCGGCTGCCGTAGGCCAGTTTCGATGGGATGAAAAAACGATACTTCGCGCCCTCCTTCATCAACTGCACGCCTTCGGTCCAGCCGGCGATGACGCCGTTCAGGGGAAACTCGATCGGTTCCCGGCGCGCGTAGGAGCTGTCGAACTCGGTGCCGTTGAGCAAAGTTCCTGCGTAATGCACCAGCACGGTGTCGGTGGCCTTCGGGCTTTTGCCAGCGCCTTCGGAGAGCACGAGGTATTGCAGACCGCTGGCGGTGGTGACGACGCCTGACTTGGTGGCGTTTTCCTTGAGAAATTTTTCTCCTTTGGCGAGGGTGATGTCAGACATGGGCGGCGATGATAAACGCGGAATGTTGATCATCAAGCACGAGTATTAAGAAAGGAGCGCGGGCATCTTGCCCGTGCATTAAAATCACGGGCAAGATGCCCGCACTCCTTTGTAGACGAGGCGACGATCCGCCTTTGACACACGCCGAATCCGCGCGAATGACTATCGCCTTCACAATATGATGATCGAAGGCGAAGTTTCTGTTCTGGACTATGGCTCGCAATACAGCCAGCTCATCGTCCGCCGCGTGCGCGAGCTTGGATTTGTCTCGCATCTCTATCCGCCTGCGCGGTTGGGAGAACTTAATAAACCAGGCGCCATCATCCTCAGCGGCGGCCCTCGCAGCACGTCGGAGAAAGACGCGCCCGACGTGGATTTTGCGAAACTGAATTCGTTCAACGTGCCGGTGCTCGGCGTGTGCTACGGCATGCAGTTGCTCAACATCAAGCACGGCGGCACGGTGAAGCCCGGTGTCACGCGCGAGTATGGTCCGGCGAAGCTCGTGGTCGCGCAGGACTGCGCGTTGTTCAAAGGCGTGTCGCACGAGTCGCAGGTATGGATGAGCCACAGCGACACCTGCCAGGATCGCGGCGGCGAAACGAAGGTTATCGCGACTAATGAAGATGGCGTGCCCGTGGCGCTGCAATGGAGCCCGACTTGCTTTGGCATCCAGTTTCACCCGGAAGTCACGCATTCACACGAAGGCACGGCGATCCTGCGCAACTTTTTGACCAATACCGGTGCGAAGCTCGCGAAGTTCGACATCCAGGCATTCAAGGCGCAGATGCTCGCACAGATCAAACACGACGTGGGCGACCGCGAAGTGATCTGCGGCGTCAGTGGCGGTGTTGATTCCACAGTGCTCGCTGTTTTGCTTCAGCGTGCGGGCGTGAAAGTACGCGCCATCTACATCGACAACGGCCTGATGCGTCTGAACGAAACCGCCGAAGTGAAGACCCAGTTTGAAGAAGTCGGCGTGCCCATCGAAGTCATCGATGCCAGCAAGCGTTTCCTCGATGCGCTCAAGGGCGTGACCGATCCCGAACAGAAGCGCAAGATCATCGGCACCATGTTTGTCGATGTGTTCTGGGGCGTGGCCGAAAACGTGGAACTGCTCGCGCAGGGCACGCTTTATCCCGATGTGATCGAGAGTGCCACCAGTGGCAGCATCGCCAGCGTGATCAAGACGCATCACAACCGCGTGGATCGCATCATGGAACTCAAAGCCCAAGGCAAGGTGCTGGAGCCGCTCGCCGAACTCTTCAAAGACGAAGTGCGCGCGCTCGGTGCGAGCCTCGGCATCCCACATCACGCGCTGTGGCGGCATCCTTTCCCCGGTCCCGGACTTGCGGTGCGCGTCCCTGGAGAGATCACTCAGGAGAAGCTGGCGATCTGTCGCGCTGCCGATGATATCTGGATCAAAGAACTGCGCCGCAGCGGCCAATACGAACGCGTATGGCAGGCCTATGCCGCGCTGCTGCCTGTGAAGACCGTGGGCGTCAAGGGCGACGAACGCAGCTACGAAGCCGCGATCAGCCTGCGCGCCGTCGTCAGCGAGGACGCCATGACTGCCGACTGGGTGGAGCTTCCGTATGAAGTGCTTCGCGCCGCGTCGAACAAAATTTTGAATTCGGTCAAAGGCATCAACCGCGTGCTCTACGATATTTCCACGAAGCCACCGGCGAGCATTGAGTGGGAGTGAAGTGGGTCGGCAGCCCTCTGCCGACTTTTACCAGATGTCGGCGGAGGGCCGCCGACCCACATTGGCATTGAATGAGAGACAAGCGGCGGGCTCAGCCTTGCGCTGTAGAAATTCTACAATCTGTTGCAATGCGAGGCCGGACCCTAGGCAAAGATTTTTCGGGTGGTGGCGCCGTAGTTTCCCCCGGCGGAGGCCTCAGATCCGCGTGGCTTCACAGAGCGTTGCCTTCGTGAACGTATGCATCACTTCCCATGAGGTCATCTTGAGGAGCCGCGGCTTCCGGGGAAAATCGACCGGCTCGCCACGGATTAGCCGGAGCAGGTTGGCGAAATGATCCACACCGGCCGCCTGAAGAAAATGGGAACCGCCATTGAGCCGGACGTTAATCTCGGTGAAGTGGGTGGTTCCATCCTGCGCCACCATGACCTGGATTTCATTCGAACCCCAGAGCCGGACCGACTTCGCCAGCTTCAGAACATATGAGTCGAAGCGCCCGTCTTCCAAGATCATGCCTCTGCTCATGGCGTATCCCGGCTCGCCGGCCAGACGGGCGATGGGAACGATGGAGCGCACCTCACCATCGGCGTCACAGAAGAAATTCACATTGATCTCTCGTCCCGTCAGGAGCGGCTGCACCACATGATCCTTCACTAGTGGCCCGAGCTTGCGCGACCAGTAATGGAGATCCTCCGGATTGTCGAGCCGCCGGTAGATTCCGTTTCCGAAGTCGCGCACTTCAGCATGTCGCGGCTTCAAGAAGCAAGGAAAGGGCTGGCGGGACATCTTCAAGAACTCCGGCAGAGTCCATGTATCAGGGGTGGGGAGTCCGCAGCCGGTGAAAAGTCGATAAACCTCCATTTTGTCTGTGGCAATCCGGATCGCAGCCTTTGGAGCCATGCCCACTGCGAATCGTCCGAAAAAAGCATCCGCCTCCGGCTTTGTGAAGGCCAGCAGCGCAGCATCCAGAACCGGGATGCACACGTCAAATCCCTCCAAATCATGAATGGCGCTCACGCCCGGGAGGAACCCGGGATGATCGAAGCGTGGCAGGCGATACGCCCGGTCCGCAAGAAAATTCCCCGCCGCGAACTCGTCGTGCAGCGACACCACCACCTCGCGCACCTCCGGCAGGGATTTGAGCGAAGGAATCATGCGCGCACCCGCACCTGGGAGAAACAATTTCATTAAGAGCGCCACCGTGGTGGCAGAACCTGCTTGACCGCAACCTGATATGTCCACTATTTGTGCGGACCGCGCCACACCCATACTCGATCAGCACCAGCACTTTTTTGCACCATGCAATCCTATGTTTTCATCGGTTTTTCATCGGCTTTTGGCGATTTCACCGACATCGTCCACGCTTGTGGCGGCTATGTGAGAAAAGTCGTGATCAACCTGCCCCGTGATATGCCGCTGGGAGCAATGACTTTCGATGAGCGGATCGCTCACTACGACAATTTCCTTAAAACCCTGGGTACCACCAACCCCGTCGAAGTTCAACACCTTCGCGATTTTCGCCCCGATCCGGCGGATCACCATGTGATGGCTGCCCGAGGGTTGCGGCTGCAACCGCTGCAGCAATATCTCACCGGCACATTGGGAGTGCGTTTGGTGCCATTGGTTCATCCCAGTGCGATTATTTCTCCGACGGTCATCCTGCCTGAGGGAATCATTGTTCGCGCAGGCGCGAAAGTAGGTTCGGCGGCTGTGCTGGGTGCTCATTCGGGCATAGGATCAATGGCCGCAATCGGACACGACTGCAGGCTTGCTGCCTACACGCAGCTCAATCTCGGGGCAAAACTCGCGTCCGAAACGAAAGTTGAAAAAGGAGCCACGGTGGGGATGGGTGCCATGGTCATCAATGGCTGCACCATCGGGGAGGAGGCGCTCGTGGCCGCCGGTGCGGTCGTGACACAGGATGTGGAACCTCTAACCATGGTCGCCGGAGTGCCTGCCGTGGCGAAGAAGAAACTCGAGCGCAGGGAGATTCCCAAGGGGGTGCCCGGCCTTGATACGTGATCTGACTCAGCTCACTAACCCTGTTTTAAGGATGACCCCCGTTTGCGCCATAGGCGCCACAGGCGGATGGGCCAGGGGGAACGCGATTCCCTTAGCCCGTCTTTCGCTACTCGACCGAGTTTTCAGCTATTTTCGCGGCATTTGCGCGCTGGAACCCTTGATTTTGCAAGGGGCACCACGCCAAAATCC
>VFKE01000009.1 GCA_009885695.1 Verrucomicrobiota bacterium
CGCGGACTGCCCAACTTCCAAAACTTCCGCATCCGAATCCTCTTCTATTGCGGAAAACTCGACATGCTGCCAGCTTGAAACGAATCACACCCAAATTCCCACAGAGCCATTTTTATATGGTGAAAGGGGGGGAATCTTCAGCCGCACCAAAATTAACTGGATATTTTGATATAGATGAATATAAAAAACCAGAATACGTCCACAAGCACTGGGTTGGAACATTTCCAAACGGTGGCGATATGACTCATACAGTCGTACAGGGCAAAGGAACAAAATCTAAGTTCGCGGATCAGATTGGAGGTGGTGCTAAACCTCTTTATTCATCAGGAAAATTACAATGGGATCTTAAATGGCTTTATCAACTGCCTGGGCACCTAGTCACAGTTGATGGAATTGAGTTTGCGGACGTGGAGCAAGTTAATGTTCTGACTCTCGATCTTGGACCGCCTAAAACACTCATAATTAGTGCTGGCAAAGGTAAGCCAGGTGCCGCGCCGCCAGATAGAATACAAGTAGAATCATTACCTACAAACGTCGAATGAAAATATTGTTTTTACCCGCCTTAACTGCTATAGCATGGCTTCATTTCTTTGATTGTCATGCAGCCGATTCAACAGTACTTCCTAGTGATACGCATGAGGCAATTGAACAGGTTCGCAAAGGAGGAAACTTAAGCCGTGCTAGACTGACTAGAGCTGTTATTGAGTTGCAATGCAAAAATGCTTCTTATGAAGTCAAGCTTGAAGGACTTGAAGCTCTCATTCAAATTGGTGCTGCTGTTCTTGAAACCCGAAATTTTGCAATAGATATTTCTAGCAACATTGGAAGATTACCTGAATTTGACGCATTAGCCCTCGGTGCAAAGTATCAATTTTATCCAGGCATGGACTATGAGGCCATTGAGGAACCAAAGATACGAGAAGCCTATAAAGACGCGCTAGCTAAGCATCAGTTTCGCCTTGCACTGGTTAGCCCTGAGCTAGACAAAAACGAATGTGCCTTGGAAATTTTGAGGGCTGCAAAACACTTCTTGAACGATTTAAATTCCGAGCGCGCAGTGGAACATGCGAAGCTAGCCATATCAAAGCTTACCTCACAGGTCTCTGTTACAACGATTGTGAGTGATTTCATATTTCCACCGACGCCAAGTTCAGCAGGTAAAAAGGATCATACAGGAGCCAATCCGGACACGAATCAGCCAAAATCTGCGATGACTGACCCAAGGGTGTTGTCACCACCAATATTCATATCCCCATCAAATTCTGCACTCAATGCGCAGACTGCTTCTCAGTCAACACCGGTGCTACCGTCTTCCGCGATTGAGATAACGATAAATGAAGTGGCACTGCCCAAACCTAACCCCATGCATCAGTGGCCCGCACGGGCCGCTGGGCTTACAGTGGCACTCGTCCTTTTCTGGCTGATGTTCAAGTGTTACATCGCGCTACGTAGGTAGCCGGTTCTAAGTGTGAAAAGGGGTGAAAAGGGGTCTGTCAAGAATGGCACTTAGTTAAGGGCATTTTCCGTTGATTTTTTCGGAGAAATCGCATGACATTTTTAGCTTATGTGTTACTTAAATCATGCGCGCAAAATCACCATTCTTCAACGGGTTTCACAAATTCTTCGGCGGGCGCAAGCCTGCCTCTGCCATCGAAAAACTCCTCGGCCAGCGCCGTGACGTTGACGTGCTCTGCGCCACCCATCTCACCGCTCTTTTCGGAGCCTTCCTGCCCGCCGATCTGCTGGCCCGCAAGAGTGCTACGGGCGCAGGAAGCCGCGAGCGCGTCTTCAGCCGAGCCGTGACTTTCTGGGCTTTTCTCAGTCAGGTGCTTGATCCCGAAAGCTCCTGCCGCAAAGCCGTGGCCCGCGTGCAGACGCTCTTTGCCCTCAAGGGTCTCAAACGGCCCTCGCAGGTAACCGGCGCTTACTGTCAAGCACGCCTGCGCCTGCCGGTGCGCTGGCTGGTGAGCATCCTCGAACACATCACCGCGCGCCTCACGCTGGGTCAGCACGGCGAGGGTCGCCTGCTGGTGGCTGATGGCACCAGCGTCGCACTGTCTGACACTTCGGGGCTTCAGGCGCGTTACCCCCAGCCAGGGGGGCAGAAGCCCGGCTGCGGCTTCCCCGTGATGAAACTCCTGGCTCTCTTCGATCTGCGCAGCGGCGCGTGGCTGGCCACCACCCACAGTTGGCGCAAGACGCATGACTGGCGCTTGTGGCGGCGGCTCTTCTGGCGCTTGGGCAAAGGCGACACCATCATCGTGGATCGTGCCTTTTGTTCCTGGTTTGATCTAGAGCGCATAGTGCCTAGAGCGCATAGTGCCTGTCCCCATGTAAGAAAATACTTGTGCATTTAATCCCTCCATCCACCTTCCGGCCATGAGACTCCCACGCCTCAAGGCCCCATTACATCTCACAACGGCTTACTACCACTGCGTCTCGCGTGTTGTGGATCGGCGCTTCGTGCTCGGCGACGACGAGAAAATCCGCTTCCTCCAGCTCGTGCGCTTCTACGAACGCTTCTGCAAGGTACGCGTCGTGGCCTATTGCCTGATGAGTAACCATTTCCATCTGCTCATCGAAGTGCCCAAACAGCCAGATGAACTGCCTTCGGAAGCTTGGCTTATTGAGCATGTGCGCCGCTGCTATGGGCCAAACACCGCCTTCGCCTTGGAAGTCAATCTGGCGCAAACGCGCAAGCAAGCCGGAGAAGAAGCGGCGCAGAAACTCTTGGCCGGATGGTTCGCGCGCATGTGGGACGTGAGTGCATTCATGAAAATCCTCAAGCAACGCTTCACCCAGTGGTTCAACAAAAACAGCAAGCGTCGCGGCACACTTTGGGAAGACCGCTTCCGCAGCATGATCGTCGAAAGCGGCGCAGCCCTGGGGACCATGTCCGCTTATATCGATCTGAATCCGGTGCGTGCGGGCATGGTGAAAGACCCTGCCGATTACCGCTGGAGCAGTTACGGAGCGGCGATGGGCGGAAACAAAGCGGCGCGCCAAGGCTTGCAAGTTGTAGTGGACACCATCCTGAACGGCGGGCCGATGGAAACAACTTCAGAAGAGAATGAAGCCCCGAAGAAGCCCAAGCCAACGAGAGGCACAAGCTGGCTGGAGCAGTATCGAGTCTGGATGTTCGGCAGCACCGAGGAAATCAAAGACGTCCACAGCAGGCGCGTCCTGCGCAAAGGACTCACCCCAGAGAAAGTCCAGGCCGTGCTGAAGAACGGCGGCAAAGTGAGGCGCTGGGAGATGCTGCGCTGCCGCTTGCGATACATGACCGGAGGCGGAGCACTGGGCACGAAAGCATTCGTTGAAGATATCTTCCAGAGCGAGCGCTGGCGGTTCAGCGAGAAGCGTCAGGAAGGAGCCAGATCCATGCGCGGCGGAGACTCGATGTGGTCTGGCTTACGAACATTGCGATCACCGCGCTGGAACAGCGGATAGCAAAAAATCCGGTAATTGAAACCCGTAAAACAAAAATTGTGACGTGTTTTAACGCAAAACTCACTCTGCGGGTGAATCTGTTTAGCAAGTGAAAACGTCTTCTGGAAATGTGCGTCAAGCTGAAAATGCTGCCAAGTAGCATTCGTCGCTGCTCAAACCGCTTGAGCATTCCAGCGCCACGTCTTATCTTTGTCACCGCCCGCATGACCATTCACCTCAGCAGCGCCGTCATACACGGTCATCTTTCCAACGAAATTCCCGGACTCATCACCGGCCAGATTCACATCGCGGGGAATGCTGAACCTGTTCAGGTGCAACTCGCTGGCGACTTTCTCCGCGATATTGCCGGCTGCCGCATCGACTTCTCAAATCCCTTGCCTGAGGCCTTGCCCGGACAGCAGCGGCTCGATTCGCCACAAACCGGCACCGCGGGCGAGATGACTGCCTCACGCCGCATAGATCGCGCGCCGCGCTCCAGCGGGCCGCGCAACGGGATCAAGCACGCCGGGTTGAAAAATCTTCTCTTTCTTGAGTGGTTCAACGACCACCGCCAGCGTGTTGTCATCCAGTCCTGGCATTGGAACCTCAGGGTCTCCGCGCCGCTGTGGAGCCAGACTGTTGAGCAAGAGCACATCCGCATCAAACGCAGCCGGAATCTGCGGAAGAAGTTTCTCCTCGAACGCCCCCGACGTCCGTCCGCTGATCCTGCTTTCCAGCAGCCGGCAGCCGATGACCCCTTTGCTTCCATCGCGCCAATCGGAAATCCCTTCGAATCCCCCCTGCCAGATTCACGTCCCGGGACCCCCTTGTCACGGGATGGCAAAGATCCATTCTCCTCCGCCGCACTTTCCGCGCAGATTGCATCGCGCGCGTTAGCCGCGGAACTTTGCGATCTTGAATTGCATCTGGGTGTCGTGCCCCGTGTGAAAGCGAGGGAGGCCATGCTGGACCTGCTTTCTTCCATCGCCGACATTTCCGCCCAACTGCGCCAGACGCTCTTTCAAATCGCCACGACCAAGCCGGATTGCTGGCCTCCGCTTGTCACCGACGTGGAGCAATCCATTCCCCTCTTTACAGCCGCTGGCGCCACTTGTGATGCGCTCGTCGAAGAAGGCAATCTCAGCCATCCCGACTGGTGGAACACCGCCTGCGCCCGGCTCTCGACCGTCGTCTTGCAAAGCGAGACCCTGCTGGATCTCCTGCGTGCGGATTGAAATTACTTTTCTGCAACACGGATTGATAGCGAAGCACCATGTGCGTCCAGACCTTCGATCCCGCTGAATGCCCGGACATGCGGCTCCGATTTAAGACATGCTGCCCTGCTCAAGCGCACGACGCTGGTGCGGCGCTGGAACATGTCGGCGGTGATGCCGGGAAATGATTTCCCAGATCCGCCCGTGGGCAGGGTGTGGCTCGGTCCCGCCAGAAAATCTCCGACAGCGACCGGTGAGAAATTACCAAGGAAAATGGCTCCAGCGGTGCGGATGAGTGGAAGTATGTTGTGTTCCCGCACCGTGATTAGGCTGAGGTGTTCCGGCGCGTAGTCATTCACCAGTTCCACTCCCTCCTCAAGATTGGGCACGAGGATGAGCACACATTCTTTCTCAAGAACATCGCGCACCATTTGCTGGCGCAGGAGCTTCGTGCCCTGCGATTCGATCTCGTTCAAGACCGCGCCGAGCAGCGACTCATCATCCGTGATGAAGGCCACGCCGGAATCCTTCCCGTGTTCCGCCTGCGCGAGAAGATCCGCCGCGATGAAGGCGGGATTGGCCGAGCGATCTGCCAGCACCATGACCTCGCTGGGTCCGGGGAGAAGATCGACCGACACCACTCCGAAGCACTGGCGTTTGGCCTCAACCACGTAGCTGTTGCCCGGGCCGAACACTTTCGCCACCGGCTTGATGGTCTCCGTTCCGTACGCCATTGCAGCGATGGCTTGTGCGCCGCCGATGCGATAGACTTCCGTGGCTCCCGCGAGCTTGAGCGCGGCGAGAAGATTGGGATTCACCGCGCCATCCTTTCCGCAGGGCGTGCAGACGACGATCTCCGGACAACCTGCTGCCGCCGCGATGGCAACGGTCATCATCACCGTGCTCACCAGCGGTGCGGTGCCACCAGGCACATAAATTCCGACACGGTCGAAGGCATGGAACACCTCGCCCACTTCCGCGCCCTGTTCGTTGATCATGTGCCAGTCTTTGCGCAGCGACTGATGGGCGAAGGCTGTGACGTTGCGTTGCGAAGCCTCCAGCGCTTCGCGAACCGCCGGCTGGAGTTTTTGCAGTGCGCGCGAGAGTTCGTCCCCGGAAACCCGCAGTGTACCCGTCGCGATCTCCGCGCCGTCGAATTTCTTCGTGAGATCGATCAGGGCTGCATCGCCGCGTTCCTGCACCTCGCGGATGACGCCTGTCACGACTTCGCGCACTGTGGCCGAGGCTTCAGCGCGACGATTGAGGCGCCGGATTTCATCGGCATAGGCGGCATCGGTGTAGCGGATGATTCTCATGGGATCACTTTATTTAGCAGCATCATCACGCTTTGCAAAAGCCGGCTTTCTTGTAAAGTCAGCTTTCCTAAACCAACCATGACCCTTGAAAACCTCCTCCAACAAGCGGCAGCCGACGGAAGGCTGCTCGATGCCAGCCTGAATAACATCAACGCCCTGCTCGCCTCCGGCACCAATCCGGTCTATCGCGCCAGCATCGAAGAACTGGCCGAAGCCGGCCAGTGGACGGAGTTGAACGACCGGTTCTACACCACGCTCAAGTTCGGCACCGGCGGACTGCGCGGACGCACCATCGGCAAAGTGATCACGAAGACAGAACGTGGCAACGCTGGTCCAGAAGATCGCCCGCAATATGCCTGTGTCGGCACCAACTCCATGAACGAATACAACGTCTCCCGCGCTACGCAGGGTCTGGCGCAGTATTGTCTCAAATATCGCAAGAACGCGGGACTCGGCGGCAAACCAAAAATCATCTTCGCGCATGACACGCGGCATTTTTCCGCAGAGTTTGCCGCGAAGTGCGCGCAGATCGCCACCGACCTGGGCTGTGATGCCTGCCTCTTCGATGGTCCACGCGCAACGCCGGAAATGTCCTTCGCCGTGCGTCAGCTCCGGGCTGACGCCGGCGTGATGCTCACCGCCTCGCACAACCCCGCGCATGACAACGGTTACAAGGTGAACTTCAGCGACGGCGCAGGCGTCGTCGAACCCCACGCCACTGGCATCATCACGGAAGTCTGCGCGGTGCAGGGCGAGAACTATAGTCCCCTCCCCGTCTCCGAGCGTGGCACGCTGACGAAGCTCGGCGCGGAGATGGATTCCATTTATCTGGAGCGGGTCGAGACCTTGATGCTCCAGCCGCAGTTGCTGGAGAAGGCGAAAAATCTTAAGATTGTCTTCACGGCGCTTCACGGCGCGGGCGGCGTGCTGGTGCCCCGCATCCTGCGAAAACTCGGATTCAACCTCCTGACTGTTCCCGAGCAAGATGTCTTTGATGGCCGCTTCCCAACCGTGGCCAGCCCCAATCCGGAAAACGCGCCGACTCTAGCCATGGCAGTCGCTTTGGCCGACAAGGAACACGCCGACATCGTGATCGGCACCGACCCGGACTGCGATCGCATGGGGGTGGGTGTGCGCGGCGCGAATGGAAAGATGCAATTGTTGACCGGCAACCAGATTGGCTCGCTCATTGGCTGGTATCGCATCAAGACCTTCTTTGACCTTGGGATTTTGAATGATGCCAACAAGAGTCGCGCCGTGTTCATCAAGACGCTGGTCACCACCGAGCTTCAGGCCGCCGTGGCCCGGGCATTCGGCATCAGCATCGTCAACACGCTCACCGGCTTCAAATACATCAGCGCCAAGCTCGCGAAGTATGAGGCCGCGCTGCCAGCAGACATTCGCGCCAAGTATCGCGACTTGAGCGAGACCGAATCGCGCACCGCGCGGCTGCAATACAGCAAGTTCTTCGTCTTCGGCGGCGAAGAAAGTTATGGTTATCTCGGCACCGACTTCACGCGCGACAAAGATGGCAACGGCGCGGTGGTGATGTTCGCCGAAGTCGCAGCCTATGCCGCATCACAGGGCAAGACGCTGCTGGATCTGCTGGATGAAGTTTACTCAACCTACGGTTACTTCCTCGAAAGCGGACAAAGCAAGACCTTCGAAGGCGCGGAAGGCGCGGCGAAAATCCAGAAACTGGCTGACTCCTATGTGAACAGTCCGCCCCCAAGCTTCGACGGCAGCGCCGTCACTCTCGTGCGCGACTACAGCAAGGGCGGGCACCGGGACGAAGAAGGCGATGAGATCCCGAAGGAAAAGATGCTCTGGGTCGATCTGGCTGACGGTCGCGCTTTCGCGGTTCGCCCGAGCGGCACAGAACCGAAGATCAAATACTACCTCTACGGCAAGGCCCTGCCTCAACCCGGCACCCGGTTCGACACCGCACAACTCGCGGCCGCAAAAAAGAATGTTCCCACGACCTTAAACGCGTTGTGGGCTGCGATTGAGAAGGATATTGAATCCAGGCTGGCGTCATGAGCGCGGCGCGATGGCAGGAACTATCGGCGAATAATCCCTCCAGCCGCGTGTCTCATCTCAAAGCATTATGATTCCTCCAATCCGTTTCGTTGATCTAGAAGCCAAAAATGTGCCGACAGTTTCCGTAGCAAGGGTGTCTCACCCTTGCCAAGACAAGCGCGAGACGCCCTTGCTACGATTTATCAGGCAGCTTCTGTTCGTTGCCTGCGTGTTGATTTCCTGTCACGCGCTTCAGGCGCAGCTTCCCGAAATTAGCAGCCCGCCAAAACATCTCCGTGCGGAACTGATCTCGGAAGAATCGACGATCGCGCCGGGCAAACCGTTTCGCGTTGCCGTCAGACTGGAACATGACGAGCACTGGCATTCCTATGGCAAAGTCATTCCTGAAGGAGTCACCGGAAAACCCACCCAAATTATCTGGACCTTACCTGCGGGATGGAAGGCTGACGACCTGCCCTGGCCACCGACAAAGACGGTCCCCTCCACCGGAGGAACCACTTCAGAAGGTTATGCCGGCATCGTGTATCTCGGCGCGCGACTCACACCGCCGGCTTCACTGAAACCCGGTTCAACCGTGAAACTCAAGGCTCAGGTCGATGCCCTGCTGTGCGACCCGGAGAACTGCGTTCCGGTGCGTGACTTGAATGTTACAATCGAAATCAAGGTCGCGGCGGAGTCGGCAGCCGATGCCAAGAACCGCGACATCTTCAAGAATATTCCCGACATCAATGCGGAAGACAAGGGAGGAACCAAAGCGGCTCCCCCGCTCCGTGACGGCAGCCTGCTCTACTATTTGGTGCTGGCATTTTTCGGAGGCATGATCCTGAACATCATGCCCTGCGTGTTTCCGGTGCTGGCAATCAAGATCACCAGTGTCGTGAGCCAGGCGCAAGAGGACAAACGCAAGCTGCTCATGCACGGACTGGCCTATACTTTTGGCGTGCTGGTATCGTTGTGGGCACTGGCCAGTGTTCTGCTGGCCTTGCGCTCCACGGGCGCGCAGTTCGGCTGGGGCTTCCAGCTTCAGTCGCCGTGGTTTGTCTATGGCATCGTGCTCATCATGGTCATCTTCGGATTGAATATGGCGGGCTTGTTCGAGGTGGGAACATCAGCGATCAGCGCCGGTGGGAATCTCACAGGGAAATCTGGAATATGGGGATCGTTTTTCTCGGGGCTTTTTGCGACAGTGGTGGCCACACCCTGCACAGCACCCTTGCTGGCCAATGCCCTGCCCGTGGCTCTTTCACTCCCGGCAGCGGGAGCGCTTTCCTTTTTCACCGTGATCGGTCTGGGACTGGCTTCGCCGTATCTGGTGCTCGCGCTCGCTCCCGGCCTCTTGAAGAAAATGCCACGGCCAGGAGCGTGGATGGAGAGTTTCAAGGAGGGCATGTCCTTCCTCATGCTCGGTGCCGCCGGCTATTTCGTGTGGGTCTTGATGGGCCTGATCTCGGAAGAGAATCAGCGTGACCTGCTCATTGGACTGTCGGTGATCGCCATGGCCTTCTGGATCTACGGACGCTGGTGCGTGATCAGCAAGCCAAGTGCGGTTCGGCTGCGCGGAGGACTGGCGGCCCTGCTGGTGCTGGCGCTCGGCGTTTGGATAAGTCATCCACGGGAAAAAGGACTGCAGTGGGAGAAATGGAGCCCTCAGACGGTGAAGGAACTCATCAACCATGGCAAGCCGGTCTACGTAGATTTCACGGCCCGCTGGTGCTCGACCTGCCAGTTCAACCACCGGGTCTACGATGCACCGGAGATTCGTGCAGAAATCAAGCGACGCGGCATCGTGATGCTCAAGGCTGACTGGACGAACTACGATCCCGTGATCTCGCAAACGTTGAAGACGGAGTTCCAAACCGAGGCCGTGCCCTTGAATGTTCTCTATGTGCCGGGCCGTGAGAAACCGGTCATCCTGCCCAACCTCCTCACCGTGGCCAATGTCAAAGCCGCTTTCGCTGAACTCGACAAGCAGAAGTAACCACCTTTCGCACGAAGAACATCAATCTTAACTCGTTTGTTCCAGCGCTTGATTTGAGAGCCAACACATTGTAAGTCCGCAGCATGAAATTTCTCCTCGCGCTCGCGCCCTGCCTCCTGCTCGCCAGTTGCGGGTTTAACACCACGGCCGTCAGCCTCGACTATCAGCCCCGGCTGGGGCAGAACATTCCCGGACCCCACATGGTGAGCATCGGCAAGTTCGCTGATATGCGACAGACGGGAGAATACAATCTGGGCACTGTTCGCAGCGCGATCGGCCTGCCGCTGGAATCATTGGTCACGCGAGTGCCGGTCGAATCCGTGGTGCGCAACGCATTCGCTCATGGCCTCAAGGCCCGTGGCATGCTCTACGCAGGGGCTGATGGCACTTACATTCTGTCCGGCGAGGTGCTCGACCTCAAATGCAGCCAGATGCTCTATCCCACTGCATCCGCCAGCGTGCGCGTGAACATCGTGCGGCGCGGCAGCGGACAGATCGTTTACTCCAGAATCTACCAGTCAACTCGCCAAGGTGATACCTACGCGCCTGGAAGCGGATCGCCAGTTCCCACATTAACCGATCTGACATCACGCGCGCTTCAGAACGTGGTGGACCAGTCTCTGGATGACCGGCAGCTTCGCTCCCGCTTGAAGGCTGCTGGGCCGGATGAGGCTTACCCGCTTTGAGCGGGTGTAGCCAGCTTCAATCCACTCGGAATGCACCTTCGATAATCCGGATGTCTGCCTTCTCCCCGTCGCGGAGCACGATCTCAATGACATCACAGCGCGTTTTCACATTATTCTGGTGCAGCAGCTTCAGCCAGGCGCTTGCGCCGCGCAGAATGAGTTTCTCCTTGGCCGCAGTCACGGCTTCGCCCGGCCGGCCCAGCGCATCGCTGGTCCGGGTCTTCACCTCGACAAAAGTCAGTGTGTCACCATGGCGGGCCACGATGTCCACCTCGCCGCCCTGCGGGGCGCGGTAGTTGTGATGCAACACTTTGCGCCCGTTTCGGCGCAACCATTGCGCGGCGAGATGCTCGCCCCAGCGTCCGATGGTGTCCTTGTCCACCCGCGTTCCATCACGATTCGTCAATCGCAAGCGTGAGCTGATAGACGGGTTCGAAAGAGCGGCGGTGCAGCGGGCAAGGACCATGTTGGCGTAGCGCCGCAAGGTGTGCGCGAGTCCCGTAGCCTTTGTGTGTTTCGAAGCCATATTCGGAATATTCCCGCGCCGCAGCGATCATGAACCGGTCGCGTGTCACTTTGGCGATGACACTGGCCGCCGCAATCGAAAGGCTGAGCGAATCCCCCTTCACCAGCGCCTGGCATGGCAGAGGAAAATTCGGAACGGGTTTGCCGTCGATGAGTACAAAGTTCGGGCTGGGCGCAAGCTCCAACACAGCCCGGCACATCGCCGCGTGCGTGGCGCGCAAGATGTTGATCCGGTCGATCTCATCCGCGTGGATCATGACCACGCTCCAGACGAGTCCGGGCATGACGGTGATCTCCTCATAAATCCGCTCGCGCTTATCCACGCTGAGTTGCTTGGAGTCGTTCAAGGAATCATGCTCAAATCCGTCGGGCAACACCACCGCCGCCGCGCAGACCGGCCCAGCCAGCGGTCCGCGTCCGGCTTCGTCGATGCCAGCCACAAGGTCGTGCCCCTGGCACTTCCACTCGAGTTCATAGCACATTGTTGGCCGGCTCATGCACGACCATGCTAGTTCGTCAGCGGAATAATTCCAGTGAGACGCTCAGTCACCCCTTTTTGCGCTGGCCCCGACTGGCCTGACGGGACTGATTGGAGCGCTCGATATTTCTCTGTGACTGGCGTGAACCCATCACCCGGTGGCTGACAGACCGGATTTCATCCCGGCTGCCCGGACCCTTCGAGGTGCGTGCCGAGGGAATGCCGCTTTCGTGCAGTTTCAAGCGGGCTTCCACCGGCTCGGGTTTGGGCAGGATTTCGATCGCGCGGTCGGCGTTTGGTTTGAGCCGTTTCGTTTTCGTGCGGGATTTCGACATAGTTTTGCAACGTTGTTCGGATCCAGTCTCTACCTTTTCCCGGTCGCCCGCAAGCCATCCCTTGCGTCTCGTTTGCCGGATCGTGCGTCTTAACGATGGAGCACATTCAAGGAAGACCCCTCGCTGGCGACAGTCACTGGATAAGCCGGCGCCAGTTCTGCGATCACGCTGCGATGCATCTGTTCGAGCAACTCATCATGGTGCAACGGATCGTGATGAAAGGCTACCAGGCTTCCGATCCCGGCCAAGTTGGCAAATTGAATGGCCTGTCGCATGGAGGAGTGCCCCCAGCCAATTCGCGTACGGTATTCATCGTCGGAATATTGCGAATCATGAATGAGCATGTCCGCGTCTTCGGCCACGACCATGCCCGAGACCCATGCCGGATCGTTGACGAACCTCTCCGTTCCCAGGATCGGTTCATGGTCGGGGAGATAACAAACAGACCCTGCCGCGCCTTCGATGCGGAAGCCGACCGTTGGCCCAGGATGGCAGACTAATACTGACTTCACCCGGAACTCGCCAATTTCCTCGTCCATCCGTGAAGCATCATGCACGAACAACTTGCACGGCAGGTCGCGCATGTGGATCGGAAAAAACGGGGGCGAAAGATAGCGGTTCAAACGTGCAGTCAGGCGCAGGGTGACGCTGGCAGGCCCCCAGATATGCACCTCCATGTCCGGGTTGTAGAGCGCGGCGAAAAAACCCAGCCCCTGAATGTGGTCCATGTGCAAATGCGAAAGCAGCACATCCACCCGTTTTAGTCCAGGCGGCAGGCTTGTTCCCAGTTCGCGAATGCCCGTACCCGCATCCAGCACCAGCACCGTGCCTTGGGGGCCTGTGATTTGAACACAAGAGGTGTTCCCTCCATAGCGGAGGGTCGCCCGCCCAGGGGTGGCCAGCGATCCACGCGTCCCCCAGAACGTGACATTCATTTCTTTGGCTCCTTGATCTCCCAAAATATGGCGGCAGCACCGGCCACTTGTTTCTGCTGTCCGATGATGGGGATGGCGGTGACTTCGATCTGGCGCTTGCGACCATCCAGTCCCCGGATGGTGATGCGCTTGTGAGCGGGCCTGTGCTGGCTCAGGGCGATGGCCAGCGGAAGATCCGGCGACGCAATCGGGTTTCCATCTTCATCGAAAGTGTGAAACAGCGCTGCCAGTTCGGGCACCTGCATGGGGCCGGATTCCTCAAAGCGTCGCCCTAAAATTTTCTCGGCAGGTTCATTATAATAGACCAGGTTGCCGCTGGCATCGACCAGGAACACGGGCATGGCCAGACAGCTGGCAAGCTGTCGCATCAAAATTAGCTCGATGTCCATCTGTCGCATTTCAGGTTGATTTTTAACACTCGCCATCAAGAGGCAAGGGGAATTTTTTCATCATCGTGCAAATCAGGGTGATTCGTAGCGGCGCGGACGCGCGCCGATATAGACCGGGGATCGCTGTCGCTCCAAGACTGGCCAGGGAAGGTCAAACTGGGTATTGAAGGCCGCAAAGTCCAGTCGCCCGCCTCCGGTGCGCAGAGTGTATTGCAGCGCCCGCCCGCCGTCCAGCAACGTGGCGTGCTGCACATTGAGCTTCTGAGCGAGCGCCGCGACCTCCGCCACATTCATGATGCCGCCGTTGCCCGACACGATAAACACGATGGTGCCATTTTGCCGCGTCCCGGCCAGCGCCCGGTAGGTGATTTTTTCGCCGTCGAAATATTTGACCGGTGCCAGATCAACATAAGAAAAGACAGTGTGATTTTTCATCAGTGATGGATAACCCTGCGTCGCCTCGGTCAGAACGCCCGGCGATTCCTCAAACAGCGATTTCGGCCCGAACCCCGGCCTTCCATCCTTGACGAAAAAGTACCCCGTCCACGCGGGAAACGGCGCGTTGCACTGTTTTCCCTTGTGAACCACCAGCCCCAGCGGCTTGCCTTTGGGATCGCGAAAATTCGCGGTGATGGCGAAGGCAAGACCATCCGTCGTGGCCTGCTCATCGGCGGTGGTCAGCGTGAAGTGCTCGTGGAAGCTCGTGAAGAAATCAAACCGCCCCGGCTCGAACTCAATGACATTCACTCTGGAGGCAAACATCATCCGAGCAATGCGCTGGGAAACATTCTCCGGCTGACGTCGAACAGATAGTGACCGCCACATGACACCATCTCCCTCGCCCTGTCTTTCCAGCGCATGCTCGATCTCCGTTTGAGTGAAATCAGCCAGCCGTTTCCATTTGCTTCCGCCAGCTCGAATCTCCATCGGCTGCGCGGAAGTACGGAAAGCCAGGCTGACTATGTTGCTGCGCAGATTTAAATAATGATCTGCCACCAGGAAAATGATCAATCCAGCCACCACCCCTGAAAGCAAGAGCCGCACGAGGCAGCCGCCCCAAGTTCTGCGTCTTGCTGTGTCGGGCTTGCTCACGGGAAGACGCTACGCACGTTCCACTTTTCCATCAAGTTCGATGGCAAATCCGCGATGAAGCGCGAAGGGCGCTGGAGCACATTTCCATCCCGGGCCTGAAAGAACATCGTTGGATAAGTGAGATACAACTCATCCTTGGCACGCGTCACCGTCACATAAAACAAGCGCCGCTCTTCTTCCAGTCCATCTTCACCGCCGTTTTCCAGCACCCGTTTGTTCGGGAACATCCCCTCCGCCAGCCATACGGCAAAAACCGCGCCCCACTCCAGTCCCTTGGCCTGATGCGCCGTGGTCAGGGTCACGCTCACCCGGTCCTGCGTATCGGAGTCGGGTCGCTCATCCGTATCCACCCCGCTGACCAGCGCCAGCTGGCTGAGAAATTCTCCAGTGTCACTGAAGCGCGCGGAATAGTTGTCGAGCTGCTCGAGATCCTGCTGCCGCTGTTCGTAGTTCTTGAACTTTACCTGCATGTAATCCTCATAGACACCTTCCATGACGCTGCGGATCATCGCTGCGGGCGGCTGAGGTTTTCCACCGGCATCCAGCAACTCATCAAGCGTATAGCAGGTCTGGGCCCACACTTTCTCCGCCTTGCGCGGCACCTTGAGTTTCAGCAGATAATCGGAAAAGACTCCGCTCATGGTTTCGCCACGCGCCCCATTCGATTTCATCCAGCCATCCCAGAGTCGCGCCGCGCTCATGCTGCCAATGCCCGGCACCAGCCGCACTAGGCGTATGAAAGAAAGCTCGTCACTCCGGTTCAGGGCGAACTTCATGAACGCCGCCACATCTTTCACATGCGCCTGCTCGAAGAAACGCAATCCGCTGGTGATGGCAAACGGTATGCCGCATTTGGTCAGCTCCATCTGGATTTCCAACGAATGAAAATGCGCCCGGTAGATCACTGCGATCTCGTTCAAGTTCACGCCCTCGTCTCGGAGTTCCAGGATGCGTTGCGCCACGAAGGCCGCCTGCGCGGACGGACTGTCAAGCGGCACCAGCGCGGGCAGAGTCCCCCTTCCTTTTCGCGCCGGACGCAGCGCCTTGGTGAACTGGCCGTGATTCACGGCGATGGCCGCATTGGCCAATGTCAGCACCTCGGGCACACTGCGGTAGTTGACCTCGATTTTATAGACTTTCGCCTGCGGAAATCGCCGAGGAAACTCCAGAATGTTCTTCAAATTCGCCCCACGCCAGGAGTAGATGCTCTGCGCATCATCTCCGACCACCATGAGATGGCCCCTCGGTCCTGCCAGTAATTCGACAAGCTCGCTTTGCAGCGTGTTGGTGTCCTGATACTCGTCCACCAGAATGAACTGAAACTGCCGCTGATAGCGCTCGCAAAGATCACCATGCTCCTGAAACAATCGCAAGGTCAGCAGCAGCAGATCATCGAAGTCCACGTTGTTCGTCTCCAGCTTCTTGGCAGCATAAAGCGCGCGCATCTGGAGAATGCCTTCCAGCACCGGCGCGAAATAGGGATAACGCTCGTGAACCACCTGCTTGATCCCCTCGCCCGTGTTGTCCGCCAATGAAAAAATCTCGCCTAGCACCTCCGGTTTGGGGAAGCGATGCTGCGTTGTGTCCAGTCCGCTCGAGGCCAGCACCGTGTCCATCAGATCCTTTTGATCTTCGCGATCCATGATCGAGAACCCGGGGCGCAATCCCACGCGATCAGCATGATGACGCAAGATTCGATTCCCGATCGAATGAAATGTCCCGCCCCAAAGCCGCCTTGTCTCCACTGGCAAGAGTGACTGCACGCGATCCAGCATCTCCCGCGCGGCTTTGTTCGTGAAAGTGAGCAGCAGGATGTTTTCCGGAGCGATGCCGTTGTCGAGGAGGTAAGCCACGCGATACGTCAGCGTGCGTGTTTTTCCACTGCCCGCTCCAGCAATCACCAGCGACGGTCCCGGCGGAGCCGTCACCGCCGCAAATTGCTGATCGTTCAACTCCGCACGGTAATCAATCCGGTGTGCGGCACTGGCGGAGGGTTGCAGATCGTAGTCGCGGGACATGCGGGGAGCGTGATCTAATCCAGCCCGTGATTTCTGCGACCGAAATTACAAGCTGTCACGCCTTAGAGCACCGTCATGCCGCGATGTCACGAAGCCGAAGGTCATCTCAAATCAACCCCAGCTCCCGCACCGCATCGCGCTCTTCCTTGAGTTCGTTCACCGTCGCATTGATCCGTCCCTGGCTGAATTCATTGACTGGCACGCCCTGCACGATCTCCCATTTGCTGCCGTTGCTGCGGACGGGAAAGCTGGTCATGATGTCCTTCTCAACTCCATAGCTCCCGTCGCTGCACACCGCGACGCTGGTCCAGTCGCCTGCGGGCGTGGCCGTGGTCAGCGAGCGCACAGTGTCCACCACGGCGTTCGCGGCGGAGGCAGCGGACGAGGAACCTCTGGCTTTAATGATGGCCGCGCCGCGTTGTTGCACGGTGCTGATGAAGTCGCCTTGCAGCCAGGCATGGTCGCTGATGATTTCAGTGACCGGCTTACCGTTGATCTTCGCATTGTAAAAATCGGGATACTGCGTGGCGGAGTGGTTGCCCCAGATGGCCACGTTGGTCACAGCGCTGACATGAACGCCCGCTTTCTGTGCCAGTTGCGATTTCGCGCGGTTCTCGTCGAGGCGAGTCATGGCGAACCACCGGTCTGCGGGCACATCCTTCGCATTGCACTTCGCGATGAGGCAGTTCGTGTTGCAGGGGTTGCCAACGACGAGCACTCGCACATCGGATGCGGCGTTGGCGGCGATGGCCTTGCCCTGGCCGGTGAAAATCTTGCCGTTGATGTTGAGCAAATCCTTGCGTTCCATGCCCGCCTTGCGCGGCACACTGCCAACCAGCAGCGCCCAGTTCACGCCTTTGAACCCGTCATTGATGTCACTCGTGGGTGTGATGCTGTGCAGAAGCGGGAACGCGCAGTCGTCAAGTTCCATCACCACGCCGCCGAGCGCGGCCATGCCGGGTTCGATTTCAATCAAGCGCAGCGCCACTGGCTGATCGGGCCCAAACATGGAGCCCGATGCGATGCGAAAGAGAAGGGAGTAGCCGATTTGTCCGGCGGCTCCGGTGATGGCGACTGTGATGGGAGTTTTCATGGATGGTTGGAAAGGAAACGTCCTGATAAAGCCGCATTTGCCGCTCAATCAAGTATTGTCTGCTACCAATCCACGTTTCTCCTGCCACTATGGCAATTTGATCTCGTTCTTAGTGTTCAATTTCGTGTCCAGCAGACGGATCGTCAGCGGCTTGCCCAATCCTTATGCTGCGATATCCTCACCAATTTGTTGAAAGGCCGACACGACCTGCTCACTCTTCCAATCCCATTCGCCGACGAAGGAAACCACAGTCCCCTCCTTGTCATCTTTCTTGAGGAGCACGTCCACTGCGTTCTTGCCACTCATGTAACCGTTTGCTTTGAGGGCTTCATCAAGGTTTTTCGCGTCCGCTTCAGTGGCATTTCCTGAATAATTGACGGACTCCTTGTCGCTCACCTTGTATTTGGTGCCCATCATGAGTTTCTGCCCGATGAAAATCATCGCAATAACGAGGATGGCGATGACCGAGATGACTTTGGTGGCGATACTGCCGAATCGCGTTGCTTTGGAAGGTGCGGGTGCAGGTGCGTTGTCCATGACCCAGCGGTAGATGACTTAATGAATTGAACAAGTGGAAAATGCTCCACCCCTTAATCCATGGAGGCGTGATCCAGCGCCCGTCTCATGCGGTCCACGATAACCTCCGCAGGCTCCAAGCCGCAGGAAACTCTAATTAGCGTGCGGTCCACACCACAGCTTTCCGCCCAGTCGAGTTCATCATAGTGCGCCAGCAGGGTGTAGGGACACACCAGCGTGAAGATGGTTCCGAGGCTCGGTCCTTTGCAAAATTCCATGGCGTCATAAACCGCCGGAGTTTTCGAGGTGTCTTTCAGAACGAAGCTCAGGAGACAACCGTGTCCGCCGTCCTGCTTGCGCAGATGGTCGTATAAGCCGCTGCGATCAGTGATGGAATGATGCACCCTTTCAACTGCGGGATGCTCCGCGAGGAATTCATGGAGCGCGATGCTGTTCCGGCTCATCACCTTGACCCGGTTCACATAATCCCGTGAATTCAGTTCCAGCACCACGGCATCCCCGCACCAGAGGTCGCTGTCCTGATGCGTTCGTAAAAATCCGGCAAAATCTTCGTGATAGGGCGAATCCCCATTGAGGATCACACAGCCGGCCAGAACATCGCCCGCACCAGAAAATGCCTTGGTTAAACTGGTGGTGACGGCATCCGCGATCAAGAACGCATCGACATTCACGTTGGTCGCCACCGTATCATCCACGATCACGGGAACGTACTTCTTTTCGATTAACATCATTTCGCTGACCCGGCGCAGATCGACGCATTTCATCAGCGGATTGCTGGGCAGTTCGGCGAAGATTCCGGCCAGTGGTTCCGTTTTGATGATGGCCCTCAGTTTTTCGTAATCGCTCTCGTCGTTGAACGGAAGAAACGTGACCCCGCTGCCGAACAACTCCTGCAGTTTCAGGACATCCACGTAGGGAAAATCGAGCTGCACGGTCTTGCGACCCGGGGTCAGCGAGGTCAGCATCCGGTGCACGGCGAAATTGGCCGCCATGCCAGAGGGGAAAAGAAAAACGTCATCTGAAGACTGACCGGTGATCTTGGCCAGGCGCTCCTTAATGGCGCGGCGGGCAGTTTCACCATCGGTTTTGGATGTCACGGCGAAACTGCCCAATGCAGCCTCCGACTGCCGGGCGCTGACAATCTCGCCACAAAAGCGCCAGTAACGCCGGGCCACATCATAGCCAGCGGCGGGGAAGATCGTCACCCCGAGAGCCTCAGCGCCAAATTCCTGAACGCGCGATCCAATCCCGGCATGTTTGATGAGAAACTCCGCGCAACGCTCTGCCTGGATACGAGTGGGAAAGACGAAGGCTCGCTCCCCTTCCCTCGCCTGCTGTTTCTCGACTTCGGCCATGAGCCTGGCGATCATCGGCGGAATGAAGAAGCGCGGATAACCGCTCTGAAATTTTGCCAGCACTTGCGGATCCTTCTCCTCGTAACCGATGACGTGTCCCCAAAGCGGCAGGCACACGGAGACCCCGTAAGGCGTCGGCGGAATCGGTACGCCAAGGTCTTCAGTGCGACACATGGGGTCTGTCAGCAGGTCACGCATGTTGGATCAACCGCAAAGAACGCAGAGAACTCATAGAATCGGGGCGGCAGCACGCAACTGTTGCTCGTTTTCCGACCACGCAAATTTTCGAATTTGGAATTTGTAAGAGCCGAAGTTAATCAGAAGTCCGTGTTCACGACGCGATGATTTGAGGTGGCCGAGTATCTGAGCCTGGTGCTCTGGAGCGAGTTTTTTTGCGGTCTTGAGTTCCACGACTATCTCCTTCTCGAGCAATAAATCGACGAAATATTCTCCGAGCACAGTGCCATCTTCGTCGAAGACTGTGACCGGCTCCTGTTGTTTCACATGCAGTCCGCGTTTTCGCAGTCTGTGAGCAAGCACATTCTCATAGACTTTCTCGAGGTGTCCATGTCCATGTCCATGGAAAACATGAATGTCGAATCCGGTCTGACGAATGATGTCGCACAGTTTTTTTATGGTCTTATTTTCCATCTTCACTTTGTGATCTCTGCGTTCCCTGCGGTTAATTTGCCAAGTGCATCTTCCATATCTCGCCACAAATCGTCGATGTGCTCAATGCCGATGGAAAAACGAACGACGCCGTCGGTGATGCCAACCGCCTCCCGTGCCTCGCGCGGCACGCTGGCGTGGGTCATGCTGGCAGGATGGCAGCACAAGCTCTCGATGCCGCCGAGGCTTTCTGCCTTGGGAAAATACTTCAAGCGACCCAGGAAAGCCTGGGTCATCTCCAGGGTAAGCCCCAAGTCCGCAGTCACGATGCCGCTGCCGTTGCGCATCTGTCGCTTCGCGAGTTCATGCTGCGGATGGGATGGGAGAAATGGATAGCGCACCCAGCGCACACCCTTGGTGTTTTCCAATCGCTCGGCAAAAGTCAGCGCATTCGATCCGTGTCGCTCCATGCGCAGGGCTTCGGTTTTGAGGCCGCGCGAAATGAGCCACGCATCGAACGGACTGGGCTGCAAACCGAGCGCCTTCTGGGCGAAGTTCATTTTCTCCTGCCATTCATCACTGTCGGTGCAGACCGCGCCACCGAGGACGTCAGAGTGACCGTTGGAATACTTGGTCGTGCTCAGCAGTGAGAGCGTCGCGCCGAGCTTGACCGGTTGCTGGATGTAGCTGGAGGCGAAGGTGTTGTCCACGATTACCGGGGCATTCACCTTGCGTGCGATCTCGCTGATGGCCGCGATGTCGAGCACTTTTAGCATGGGGTTCGTCGGTGACTCGATCCAGACCAGCGCCGGTTTATGTTCCGTGATCTTTGTGTAATTCGCGGGATTGCTCAGATCCGTGTAAACCGCGCTCACGCCAAACTTCTCGAACACCCGTGCGAACAGGCGATAGGTGCAGCCATAGACATTTTCCTCAAGTACCACGACATCGCCCGACTTGAGCGTGGAGACCACGGCAGTGATGGCCGAGACGCCGCTGGCGAAGACGCAGGCGTGCTGGCAGCTTTCGAGCGCCGCCAGCGTCTGCTGGAGATTGCGGAAGTTGGGATTGCCGGAGCGGGTATAATCGAAGCCGCCGGGATTGCCGTATTCGAAGGTGCTGGTGAGGAATACAGGCGGGATGACGGCGCCGGTTTGCTCGCGCCAGTCCAGGCCGGTGTGAATGGCTTGAGTTTCAAAGTGATCGCTGGGATTCGGTGATGACACGGGCGCGAAGTTTCGCACAGCATGGAATCTGGTCAAGGTGGGTCGGCAGCCCTCTGCCGACCTTCAGTGCCGCGCGAATTAGCCGCTTCGCAGGATTTTTAGATTTCGGCAGTGGTCTGCCGATCCACTTTCAATGCCTCCAACAACGCGCTCCCATCCGTTTCCCCATGCATGACTTCACCCAGCACCGGGACTTCCAGCATGTCTTCCAGAATCATCCGGTGCGGGATGCTGGCCGGGTCGCGCTCGTCGCTCACATGATTCAAGATCAAACCTGCGCACTTCAACTGTCTCCCGAGAATATTTTTCACCGTAAGAATCGTGTGGTTCAGCGCACCGAGTTTGTTGTTCACCACGACGACCACCTGCAGTCCCAGCGACTCAGCAAAATCGGCGGATGTGTATTGCGGCGCCAGCGGAACTTCCCAGCCGCCCACGCCTTCGACCAGCACATCGTCACAGACGTGAGTGAGATCGTGAAAGGCCTCAGTAACTCTCTCCAGATCTAGCAAGCGGTTCTCGATCAGCGCGGCCGCGTAAGGCGAGGCGGGAGTCTTGAGCCAGACGGGATTCAATTCGTCGAGCGAAAATCCATCGGCACCGGCATTATGCAATGCGATGGAATCCTCACGACCACCGCAGCAGAAGGGCTTGAAGCCAGCGGCGCGGCGTCCTTGAAGCTTGAGAGCTTCCAGCAGCAGGCAGGTGACGTAGGTCTTGCCGGCGTTGGTGTCAGTGGCGGTGATGAAGAGATGCATCCGCTCATGTTGGGCTTCACAGAAAGAAACGTCAAAGAAGAAGAGCGCTAAGAGCCTGTTGAAAACAGTAACTCAGCCATCTTGGCTGAGTGTGCAACCGGCCTCCAAGCTGTTGTTTCCCATGGTTTCAGGCAAGATGCCTGAAACACACACCGGCTGGAAGCCCGTGTTACTTTCGTTTTTCAACAGGCTGCTAAGTAAGGCGGGAGGATTTACATCAGCAGGGCGACGAATGGTTGATGCCAGATTTCCCCTTCCTTTTAATCGTCACTATGCCATTATTAATCAACTCACTCCACACTCATGAAACCAATTCTTCAAGTATTACTTCTCACCGTTCTCGCCACATTTGCCAGTGCTCAGACGCCGCCATCAGCGCCAGCACCCGCACCACCTGCGCCACTGGCAGACAGCAGCAGCAACCCGAATTTCTGGCAGGCGAGTTTCACCAATGGCGGGCATTATCTGGTGAAGCTGAACCAGATCAACTGCGCATCAAAGCATGAGTACATTTCCGATGCCGTGGCCCGGGTGGTGGAGGTGACGATTGGCACCGACAGCGCTGTAGTCGCGCGATTTTATTTTTTCGAGCCCGCTGGCAAAGACACGCCGCTGAATGCGGGTCAGATCCTCATCAACCGTGCCCAGGACGCAGCCCAGCAGGCCGCGGCGCGCGTGTCGCCCAGCGCCGCCCGGCTCAATGTGGTGAAGAACTATCCCACCTCGACTCATGCCCATACGGTTGAATATTCCGTGCAAGATGAAGCCACGCTAAATTCTCTCTATGCCAGCTTGATGGCGGCCATCAACTCAGGACGCGGACGGACCTGGAAGGAAGGCGGAGGCGGCGCGAAGTAGCTCTGCCACGCATTGGAAGTTCCAAAAAAAACGCGGGAGCCGGAGCCGCCGCGTTTTTTAAGTGTGTAAATTCTCTCGTGCGACTCAGACTTTTTCAGCCTTGGCTTTCTTTGCCTTGGGAGCCTTCTTCGGTTTCACATCACCTTCCGAGGCGGCTTCGGGTTCGACCACCTCGTCCTGTTTTGGGACAAAGGCATCCACCCACTCGATGAACGCCATCGGGGCAGAGTCCGCCTGACGCTGGCCGAGCTTGGTGATGCGCGTGTAACCCCCGGGGCGATCCTTGGAGGCAGCAGCAATGTTGTGGAAGAGCTTGAACACCAGATCCCGGTCACGCAGCTTGGCGAAGGCCTGGCGGTTCAAATGAACCACGTTGGCACCGCGTTCCTGCTCATTCTTGCCGGTGGGCTTGAGCGCACGCTTTCCGAGGGTGACGAGTTTTTCCGCAAAGGGGCGCACAGCCTTGGCTTTGGCCAGAGTGGTGCGGATGCGGTTGTGCTCAATGAGGCTCTTGCACAGGTTTTTGATCAGAGCATCGCGATGGCTCTTCCTGCGCTGGAGTTTGGAGATTTTTTTCCCGTGTGTCATGGAATTATATAATGGGTCAGTCGGATCGCGGGGTTATTTCTCGTCTTCACCGTCCTCGGGAAGATTGGCGCTGATGAGTCTGGCGAAGTTGTCCGCGTCACCGCCTTCTTGTTCGTCTTCACGACGGAAGCCGGGCGCCCGGAGCATGGAGATACCGCCGGGAAGGGGTTCGAGCAGAATCGCATCCAGCTTCATGCCGAGGCCGAGGCCAAGCTCATTGAGTTTCTCCCGAATCTCGGTGAGTGATTTCTTGCCGAAGTTGCGGTAGCGCAGCATCTCAGCCTCGGTCTTCATGGCCAGTTGGCCGACGGAGGTGATGTTGGCGTTGTTGAGGCAGTTTGCGGCGCGGACGCTCAGTTCGATCTCGTTGACCGACATGTTGAGCAGCTTGCGCAGCTCAAGATTTTCTTCGCTCTGAGCTTCGGGTGCGGCGTCGAACTCGACAAGGCTGTCGTCGTAATTGACGAACACGTCGAGGTGGTGACGCAGGATTGCAGAGGATTGCGTGAGGGCATCCTGGGGGCTGATCCGTCCGTCCGTCCAGACATCGACGATGAGCTTGTCGTAGTCGGTATTCTGGCCGACACGGGTGGAGTCCACCGCATACTTCACGCGGGTGACGGGCGAGAAAATGGAGTCGATCGGGATCACGCCGATGGGCATGTCCAGACGTTTGTTGTCTTCGCCGGTGGCGAATCCGCGGCCGACTTTGACTTCAATTTCGGCTTCAAACTTGCCTTTGCGGTCCAGCGTGCAGATCACGAGATCCTTGTTGATGACGTGGTAGTTCTGGTTTTCCTTGATGTCGCCAGCGGTCACGACACCTTCTTTGTCGGCTTGGATTTGGAGGAGTTGGGTTTCCTTGTTTTCAAAATGCTGGAATTTCACCTTCTTCAGGTTGAGCACGATCTGGGTCACGTCCTCGAGCACGCCGGGCAGGGTGGAGAATTCGTGTTCCGCGCCCTTGATCCGGACGCTGGTGATGGCGGCGCCTTCCAGCGAGGAGAGGAGCACGCGGCGGAGGCTGTTGCCGATGGTGTGGCCGTAGCCGCGGTCAAAGGGCTCGGCGACGAACTGGCTGAAGGTTTCAGTGGCCGTCGCTTCGTTTTTCACGAGGCGGCTCGGCATTTCGAATCTAGCTAGACGGATGGACATGTGTTTTGGATGGTGACCGGGTTACCTTTGGGACGAGCGCTCCACAGACACTGGTGTATCTGCAGAACCCAAAGACCGACGGTGATGAACGTGGGCTCGTGAGGGCCGGGAAGAAACACGAACCGGGCGTTTTGGCAAGAAAAATCGTGTCCCGTTTCCATTGCGCCAAGCTCACGCGCTTCAGGCTTTACATGAGGCGGTGAAACTCTCTATCGTTCTCGGGTGAAGCAGCAGGATTTTGTCAGCGAATCGACCCGATGAGTATGCTGCATCAATTTTAACATTCAATATCACCCCTGCCAGATGTCTGACCTTCCCTCCTCCGGCCATCGCCCCCTCTATCCGCCTGGCTTCCGCGCCCGCCGCGGACTGAACTGGGGTTTCATCGGCCTGCTCTACACGTCGTATTACATGTGCCGCTACAATCTGCCGCTGGCCAATAAAGCCATCAGCGCGGAGTTCGGATTTTCCAAGGGCGACATGGGTCTGATCATCACCACGGCGCTGCTGGCCTATGCGTTCGGCCAGATCATCAATGGCCTGCTGACGGATCACTTCGGCGGCAAGCGCGCGATGCTCATTGGCGCCGCAGGCACGATCGTGATGAACATTCTTTTCGGTGCCGCCTCGTTCTGGGGCATTCTCTGGTTGTTCGTCATGCTGCGCGGAATTGACGGCTACATGCAGGCCTTCGGTGCGCCGGGCATGATCAAGATTAACGCGGCCTGGTTCAGCCACACTGAACGCGGCAGATTCGCCGGCATCTTTGGTTTTATGATCAACCTCGGCCGGTTTGGAATTTTCAAGCTGGGCCCCGCCGTGCTCGCAGGCTTCACCTTCCTGGGCATGTGGCATGTTCCCCCGCTGCACTGGCGCTGGCTGTTCTGGATTCCGGCAGGGATCGCATCCATCGCCGCAGTTGTCATGGCGCTGGTCGTCAAGGACACGCCGGAACATGCGGACTTTCCCGCAGTTAATCCTGACGAGCCGCACACTGACAAGGTGGAAATGCCGCTCAAGCAGGTTTTTCTGACCATCGTGCGGATGCCGATCGTCTGGATCACCGCCTTGGCTTACGCTTGCACCGGCGCGGTGCGCCAAAGCATAGATCAGTGGTTTCCTCGCCTGCTGCAGGATGTCTATCACGTGCAGATCGATTCGGCGCAGTTTCAATGGGTCGGATTTCTCATTCCATTCGTCGCCTCCGCAGGCTCGCTGATTTCCGGCTATGTCTCCGATGTGATTTTCAACGGCCATCGCGCACCGGTCGCCGCAATACTCTATTTTATGGAGACCATCATCATCTTGGCAGCAGCGCAGTTTCACTCCGTCACCGCCATCATGATCTCCCTGGTGCTAATTTCACTCACGGCCAATGCCACGCATTCCATTCTGGGCACGGCGGCGGCCATGGACATCGGCGGCGCGCGCCGGGCCGGATTCGCCTCGGGCCTGATTGATTCCTTCCAGTATTTCGGCGGCAGCCTTGCGGGTTTGTTCCTCGGAAGGCTTCTGGACAAAAGCTGGGATTACTATTTCTACTTCATGGCACCGTTTGGGATCATCGGCGGACTGCTCATGCTGTTCAGCTACAATCGCATCACTGTCGCCGCGAAAACCGGCCATTGACCGGTCGTCACGCGCGGAACATCGCCCCCAGCTTTTTGCCCAGCATCAGGCCGGCTCCGATGAGCGTGATGCCTAAAAACACCATGGCCCACACGCCCAGCGCAGCCGCGAGATACGGGCCGTTGCCGAGCGCGCTGATCATCTGGTAGATGGCTTTGGTGATCGGGTAATGCGCAGCTTGCTGGGCGAGAATCATGGAGTCGGACACTTCCAGCATGGCGAAGGAAAATGCCAGCAGCCCGCCCGCGATCAAGTTTGGCGCAATCAGCGGCAGGGTGATCACTCGCAATGCTCTCAGCGGCGATGCCCCGAGGTTCTGTGCGGCATCTTCCAGTTCAGGGCTGATCTGCTGAAACCCGGCGCTGGCTGAGCGCACCACATAGGGCAACCGCCGCACCGCATACGCGATGATCAGCAAGATGGCGGGATTCTCTCCGATCATCAGAAAATGGAAGCTCTCGCCCTCTCGAGACATGGCCAGATAGCCGAAGGCCATGACCAGGCCGGGGACGGTGAGCGGCAGCATGGCCATGGCATCGAGAATCTGCCGGCCCCAGATTTTCGTGCGGACACAGACATACGCCACGCCCACGCCAAGCACGAGGTCGAGCATGGTCGCAATCGTGGCATATTTGACGCTATTTGCGATGGCCCTGAGCGTGAGTTCGTAGCTGAGCACATCATGATAATGTCGCAGCGTGAAACCTTCAGGCAGCACAGTGCGATACCAGTCCGTGGAGACCGACAGCAGCAGCACGCCAAGATGCGGGAGCGAGATCACGGCGATGCTGACCACGAACAACAACGTGCAGAGCCAGGCCAGTCCCGACGGCAGCTTCACAGTCTCGCGAGCTGTCATCGCCCTCCCGCCGCCCGTCACGCTGGTGCGCTCGAACAACAGCTTGCTGGCCACATAGCAAAGCACCGTAAACAGCATCATGACCACCACCAGCGCGTAAGGCAGCGCATTGCCGCTGATGTCCTTGAGCAAATTAAAAATCTGCACGGCGGTCACGCGTTCGAAATCAAACACCAGCGGCACGCCGAGATCGGTGAATGACCAGATGAAAATGATGGTGCCGCCCGCGAAGACGCCAGGCATGATCAGCGGCAGGGTGATCTTTCGGAAGCGATCGAGCGGTTTGCAGCCAAGATTCGCTGCGGCCTCCTCCAGCGCGGGATCAAGATTGGCCAGTGCAGCACAGGCATTCAGATAGAGGATGGGAAAACGTGTCAGGATGTTGAGGATGATCACGCCGGAGATCTGGCTGCTGCCCAGCCAGTCCACGGGATGTTCAGCGCTCATCAGGCCCAGATTGATCAGCAGGCTGTTCACCGCGCCGCACTGCCCCATCATCGCGCGCACGCCGATGGCCCCGACGAAGGGCGGAATGATCATCGGCAGCAGCAGCAGGGAATTGAGCAGTGTCTTGCCAGGAAAATCATACCGCGTGAAAACCAGCGCCAGCGGCAGCCCCAGCACCACGCATCCGGCCGTGGAGAAGATGCCAATGAGGAATGAGTTCCACAGGCCCTGCCGGTAGAGCGGATTGCGAAATACCTCCCAAATATGATCCAGCGTGAATCCGCCGTTCACATCGGCGAACGCGACCCGCAGTGTAGTCCAGATGGGCGCGATAAAGAAGCACGCGAAGAACAAGGCCATCGCGGCGAAAACAATATAGGAATCTCGTCGGCTCATGTCAGAAAAAATTCATTGCCCGCTGCGGGCAAGTTCTCCGGCCCGGACATACTGCTGACGGAATCGCATGGAAAAGTCACGCGCCTTCCGGACTTCGAGCACCTTGTCCTTGCGGTTCAGTTCCACGGCCAGATTCTGCGAATTTTGATAGTTCACGAAATTTACGTCGCCAAAAACTTCCAGCGCGCGCGCGGGAAATCCATGCTGTCCCATCAAATGCCAGGCGTGCTTCAGCTCGTCATGCGCGTCAATGGACATCACCTTCACGACAAATCGGATCACATTGGACAGCGATGCCGTCCACTCCGGATGATAAGTGAATGCTTTAGCGTCCTCAAAAGGCTGCGCGGACGAATCCGTCATCATGGCTCGATTGCTGTCCGTGTAAAAATCCCGCCGCACCGGCAGACGGCGCAAGGCATCCAGCATGGGTCCACCCTTGGTTCCCGCCCGGTTGTTCCAGAGCTTCTGCCCATCGTCGCTCAGCACAAACTCCATGAACGCCTCCGCCACCGCCGGCTCCGGCGCGCCGCGCAGCATTCCCACCGGATCCACTCCAAACGACGACCCGCCCTTTGGCGATATGAAACCCACGCGCGTCGTGCCGTCCGGCTTGCGCAACTGCTCCTCAAAGGAACGGCCGTAGAAATCAATGCACATGCCTGCGGCGGCATCGCCTTGCGCCACCTCGAGCGGAATCTTGGTCGCGGCATCGGTGAAGTAGCGCGCATTGGCGCAGATGCGCTGAATGAGCTGAAGTCCCCTCTCCCACCCCAAAGCCACCCCCTTGTCCGTGACTTCCTTCTCGCCGCCGCGATAAGCCTTTGGATCCTTGCGCCATTCCCGGCGCACTTCTTCGACGGTCAGCTGCATCTGCTGCTGGATGACCTGCTCCAGCGCCTTCGTCACAGTGCCGCTCTTGTTCGGATCAGACAAAGCAATCTGCCCAGCGTAGCGAGGATCAGCTAGATCCGCCCACTGCGAAGGTTCCTTCTCGATCTTCAATCGCTTGAGCACATCGCGATTGAACACGATGCCCATGCTCGAAAGACAGGTTCCCACCCAGCGCCGCTCCTTGTCGTAGAATGGCTCGCCACTCACGCTCTCCGGGATGACATCCTCCTTGAACCAATCCGCTCGCCGCGCCATCAGCGGACCCAAGCCGTGCTTCCCATCAGCATCCGCGCTCACCAGGATGCCCGCTTTCGCCTGCTGCTCGAAATCGTAGGAGCCGCCGCCGAAAAAAAGGTCGATTTTAATCCCGGCACTGGAATCCAGAAAGGCTTTCCGTGCCTCCTGCTCCGGTGTGAGATCCGCAGCGGACTCCTTGGGAACCGTCGCCTTGTCATTGCCAAAGGCAGAAGCCACCAACGGCGTCCAGTCACGCCCCAGATCGCGCGTCCAATGCCGCTCAAACGCCGCGGCAAACTCCGAACGCAGGAACATGGAAATTTCCGACGTGCCACCCGGCACGCGCCAGTCCACATAAAGCGTCTCTCCAGTCTTCTGCTTCCAGTGCCGCGCAAAAGCCAGGCCGAATTCCTGACGGATGTTTTCGTTGTTCGGCGTGATGATCACCAGACGCCGGTCGAACCGCGCTGGTGCAGATGTCTCCTTTGGTTTCATCACCCACGGCGCCGCCAGAGTCAGCAGCAGCGCGCCGGTGATCCCCAGCTCCCTGGCCCAGCGACCCATAAACGCCGCTGCTGCTGCCCGATTGAAGAACGTGGCGACACTGCGAGCAGAATCGGGAGGAGAATCGACGGTCATCAGATATCTGCCTATCCAAGCGCAATCTCATTGGAGTTCAAGCCTTGGCTCGCGTTGTGTCATTTGTGCGATTGCGAGGACCGACTCGTTTCACGTTTCACGACCCGTTTCATGTGATTCTCATTTTACGGCTCGTCTGATTTCCTCCTTATCTGTGTTTATCTTGGCGCAATGACCCGTTTTACAGCGTTGTCGGCGGCCTTGGCCTCCTCGGTCGCCCGCTTATCCGGTTTGACCCGCCGGCTCCGGAGATCGACATCTCGTCTGTCCCTTAAGGCAATTGTCTACCACGTATCGGAGCGGAAGGTCACGGAGGGCAATCCGTCCTTGTTCAATAGGTTGGCCCACGGGTGGTCAAGCGCCCAGGCGTACCGCACGGCCACCGGGGCGGGCACTTTGTCGCTGGAGGCGACGACGGTATCGCCTTCGATGACAGCTTCCGCCCAGAAGAAAATCTTATCGGCACCCGCCACGGAGAATCCCTGGAGTTTGCCGCCGCCCTGCGTCGTCAATCCTTGGCCGATATGCGAAAAGCGTATGCGGACCTGATTGCCCTCGACCGTGTGCGAGAGGTAGATGGGGCCGTAATATTCAACCGGCTGTCCATACACCATGCCAAGAGCGACGCGCGCGGCGCGCAGGCCGTAGCGCGATTTGTCCCGGGGATGGAGGCCCCATCCCAAGTCGCTCGAAATGACCATGGCCGTGTTGGGGTATTGCATGATGCGGGTGTAGGACTCACGACGGCGACCATCCGTCGGGCTCGATGCCGGCGGCACCGGCGGCAGGCGGCCAGATCCTATACCCGCACCGCTGGGTTTCTGCACATAGATGAATGGAAAGTCGCCCTGACCCCATTCCTGGCGCCAACCCCGGATCAGTGCGCCCATCAATGTGTATTGGTCCACCCCCACGATCTCTGTGCCGCTTTCGCCCTGGTCCCACAACACGCCGCGTATGGCGTAAGGCTGGTAGGGGCGGATGTAGCGCTCATAAAGGGAGCCCATCGCCGGATCGTTCACGCCGGGTCTCACGGGTGCCACCGGCCTCCATGCCTTGCTCGGCGGCGGTTTCCCCTCTGTCTTGGCTACGGCGACCGCCTGGTTCCAAACGGACAGTTTGTTTGCGTAAGCCAGTTGCTCCTTCTCGTCGTCGTACGCCGCGAGAGCCTTGGCCACCGCAGCCTGGCAGCCCGGATCATTCTGGTAGGCCACCTTGCTCAGCCATAGTCTCGAAGGCGAGCTTCCCGCGGCACCCACCATCAACCCAACAGGCACGTTGATCGCCTTCTGGAGCGGAACGCCGAACGAGAACATCAGTGCCGAAAAATTGCTCGATTCCTCTGGTGTGGCGGGCTGCCACTGTGCTTTGGCGTTATTCAGACGCAGTTGCGGGTAGTTCGCGGCGGCGTTGGTGGCCAATACCCGGTCGTCGGTCGTATACGCTTTGACCGGCTGCGCCATATTGGATTGGCCCGAGCCGACCCACACTTCGCCAACGAGCACATCCTCAAGGGTGATCGGCGCCTGGGCGGGATCGGCGGGCGACACGCTAATGGTCATCGCCCGCGATTCAGCGGATGCGGCCATGGGGTCAAGCTTGACCTGCCAGGCGCCCTTCTCATTGGCCTGGGCTGTCTTGGTCTGGCCCGCGAACTCGACCGTCACGGTTGCGCCGGGCACGGCGGCGCCCCAAACCGGCACGAGCATGTCGCGCTGCAGGACCATATGGCTGGACAGCACCGCCGGCAATTGAAGCTTTGGCGCTGGCGGCACAGGCACGGCCGCCTGCAAAGCCACCGCTGTCACAGCCACCACCGATACCACGAAACTCCATATTTTTTGACGCATCACAGGGCCTCCATTAGGTACGCATATACTATGTTTACGGCATGATCGAAGCCATGAATTCCCATACCTTGCCGGCCCATTGGGGCCCTTACTGCTAGGAAATTGTTTTCGCGCCCGGTGCACCAGAGTGGCCCAGGGCGTGCGTCGGAGACGGGGTGTGAGGGGTGGGAAAATGCCGAATGACGAATGCGGCTGACGAAGACACGCTGCACGCCTGATCTTGGGTCTGGGCGGTGGGTTGTGCTGGGTTTCATGGTGCATTTTCATCGTGGTGAGCATAACTGTCCTGTCCGCAATGCCAAGATTTTTTGCTGGCAGCGGTTTGGTAACCTACGAAATGAGGTCCTCGAATCACAACATTCTAGTGAGATTTTCATAGGATTTTCTCAGCTTGGCGTTCTGCGGCACTCGATCGGCGATGCGCCCGACTAGGTCTGCATAGTCCATCACATGGTAGATTGCACTATGAAATTCAAGACGCAGCAACTGCACTGCATGGGGCATACTGCTAAGAATATCACCGAGCTAGTCATTTGTGCGATCGCGAGGACTTCTCTGACCCGAATGCGATTACCCGGTGGGCATGTGGTTGGGTAGCTGCGAAGCGAACTTTGAAGACAGTCAATGTCACTGCAAAATTCCGCTTCAAGTGGAATTACGACACTCCTGTCGTGTCACTGCCCGTATTTCTCGGGTCATCCAATCTTGTTTATGTGTGGCCGCGCGGTGTCCCACACTGACGACAAGAGTGTCGTCATTCCAAGTTTAAGCCTTGGCTCGCGTTGACGTAATTCTACGCCTCCTGCAGCAGGATCGAATCCACGACCAGGTCATCGTGCAACACGTCGCTGAGAATGACGATGGCATCTCCGGTGACAACCAGTCCCCGCTTGCGCAAAATCTGCAGCGCAGCTTCGATGGTGGCACCCGGCTTGTCCGCAAAATCCATGACAAAGGGGAAGACGCCGCGCGCGGTCATGAGTGTCCGGCTGACATGCAGTCCGGGAGTGAAGGCAAAGATCGGCGCAAACTCCGGGCGCTGATGCGCCAGGAGATGTGCCGTGACGCCGCCCTTGGTAAAAACGAGAAGCTTCGAACCTGGGATGCTGTTGGCCAGTACGACTGCGGACTTCACCACCTTCTGTTTGTTCGTCTTTAATGGCGCGTCCGAGGCGAACCGACCCGAGGGATACCGCTGCTCGGTACGGCGAATAACGCGGTCCAGCACATTGACACAGAGGTCGGGATATTTGCCGACGCTGGTCTCGCCGCTGAGCATGACGCAGTCCACCTGCTCGGTGACGGCGTTGAAGATGTCGGTGACCTCCGCCCGTGTGGGCACGGGATTCTCGATCATGCTTTCCAGCATCTGCGTGGCCACGATGACCTTGCGCCCATGATACGAACAGCGTTCGATGATGTCCCGCTGGATGATGGGCAGATCTTCCACCGGGCACTCGCTGCCGAGGTCACCACGCGCGACCATGATGCCTTTCGATGCCTGGACCAGCGCATCGAGATTGTGCAGCGCCTGCTGGTTTTCGATTTTTGCAATGACGCGCGCCGGACACTTTTTTTGCTCCAGCAGCAGTTCCAGGTGCTGGATGTGCGCGGGATCACGGGCGAAGCTCAATGCAAAAAAATCTGCATTAATTTCAATCCCAAGGTCGAGGTCAGCATAATCTTTGCCAGTCAGCGGAGGAAGGTTCACGTTCACTCCCGGAAGGTTGATGTGGCGCCGGGATTTCATTTCACCACCCGTCATCACTTCAGCGAGAATACGCTTTCCGTTCACGAGTGTGGCCCGAAGCTGAATCAGTCCGCCGTCGATGAATATGGCATCGCCCACCTTCAAATCCTTGGTGATGCCTGGATAATTCACGGTGGTGGAGCGCTCGATCGTCGGTGTCAGGGATTCTTCAGTGCGGAACTCGACCACATCTCCAGTATGCAGCCGCCATGGAACCGGAAGGTCGCCCGTGCGGATTGACGGTCCCGTCAGATCCATGAGCACGGCGACATCGGTATCCTGTGCTTCCGCTTCCTGCCGCACCCGCGCGTTTACGGTGCGCACCCAGGCGTGCGAAGCATGACTCATGTTGAGCCGGAAGATGTTCGCGCCGTGCTTGATCAGGGAGCCAATGCGCTCGGTGCTCTCGGTTGCGGGACCCAGCGTGACAAGAATTTTAGTTTTTCGCATAAAAATAGAACGCGAGTCCCTTCGCGTAAGATTATAAAACTGACACGGGATGGGACTCGCGTGCTGCTTTCAGCAGTAAACATGCCACGGAACGTGCAGCGGAAACGAATGTCTTGTGATCAAGCTCCGGCGCCTTATCTGAAAAACTGTCATCTAAAGAAGTGTCAAACTTTCGCTCCCACTCGCCTTTCGGCAGCGGAAACTCGATGGCATCTCCGGAGGCGTTGAAGATCAGCATCAACGCGCCACGCGCTCCGAGATCGAGCAATGCGCCGAAAAACTTTCGCGTGGGTTCGTGCCATTTGTGATGGCTCATCGGTTCGCCCAGTTCATCCAGCCAGTCGATGTCGCGTCGCCCAGTGAAGGGATTGAACGCACCGGAGAAATGCTTCGAGCGCCGTAGTTCTGGATAATCGCGCCGAAACTGAATCAGTTGCCGCGTGAATTTCAGAATCGTCGCAACATCATCGGACTCTCTCCAGTCCAGCCAGCTCAACTCACTATCCTGACAGTAGGCATTATTATTGCCTCGCTGGGTGCGCCAGCGTTCATCTCCCATCGTCAGAAACGGCACACCCAACGAACAGAACATCGTGGCCAGACTGGCTCGCACAAGTCCGCGGCGCATCGCCTTGACCTCTGCATCCACCGTTTCCCCCTCGATTCCACAATTCCACGAGTGGTTATGACCATCACCGTCGCTTCCTCCCTCAAAATTTTCCTCGTTGTGTTTGTGATTGTAACTCCAGAGATCACGCAAAGTGAATCCATCGTGCGAGGTGATGAAATTCACCCCGGCGTGCGGCGGGCGGCCCTGGGATCCGAAGATTTCATCACTGCCGCAGACCCGCTTGGCGAAGGAGGCGGCCGCTGCATCATCACCCTTCCAGAAACAACGCACCCGGTCGCGATAGCGGCCGTTCAGTTCCCGCCAAGGCGCGGGAAATCCCCCCACCTGATATCCATGCGGTCCCAGGTCCCAGGGTTCCGCGATCATCTTCACGCGCGAGAGCACCGGGTCATTGGCAATGGCTTGGAAGAACGGTGCCTCGGGGTCAAAATGCGCCCCTCGCCTTCCCAGTGTGGCGGCTAGATCAAAGCGAAAGCCATCGACATGCATCTGCTGAACCCAATAACGCAGGCTGTCCAGGATGATCCGCAGCGCAGGCGGCGAGGCGGCGTTTACGGTGTTTCCGCAGCCCGTATAGTTCAGCGTGCGCGCATCGTGGTTGAGCATGTAGCAACCGGAATTATCCAGCCCGCGCAACGACAGAAGCGGCCCGTTCTCGTCGCCCTCGGCTGTGTGATTGTAAACGACATCAAGGATGACCTCAATCCCCGCACGATGCAGTTCGCGGACCATCACCTTGAACTCGTCCACTTGCGCCCGCGGATCGCGCGTTGCGGCATATTCCGGATGCGGAGCAAAAAAGCCTAGGGTGTTGTATCCCCAGTAGTTGGTCAGTCCGCGCGCGATAAGAAATCCGTCGTTCAAGTGCAGATGCACCGGGAGCAGTTGCACTGCAGTCATGCCAAGCTCCCTGAGATAAGCGATGGCTGCGGGATGAGCGAGTCCCGCGTAGGTTCCACGCAACTCTTCCGGCACTTTCGGATGCAACTTTGTGAAGCCGCGCACATGCGCCTCATAAATGACGGTGCCTTCCCACGATGTGCGCGGCGGCGCATCGTCGCCCCAGTCGAATTCATCTTGGATCACCACGGATTTCAATGCAACATGGGCATTGTCGCGGAAATCCCGTGAACCATCCGCCGCCAAATTTTGCATCAACGGATTCCATGCCGGCACACCCACGACCGCCTTCGCGTAAGGATCGAGTAGCAGTTTCCTTGGGTTAAACCAGTGTCCTTCCGTCGGATCCCACGGTCCGTGCACTCGAAAACCGTAGAGCGCACCCACCGAGAGGCCGGGGACAAAGCCACGCCATACATGATCCTCCCCGCGCTCCAGCCTCAGGCGAAGCTTTTCGTGTGAAGGCTCATGTTCATCGAACACACAGAGGTCAACCGCGTGAGCCGCACGAGAATGCACCGCAAACGCAACGCCCTCATGGTAAAGTGTTGCGCCCGGCGCAGTCGTGCGCCAGAAGGCGTCGGTCATGGAAGAAAAATTCACCTGCCGCACATAGCAGCTTGGAGAAACCGTGCAAGCTGGAGCATCTTATTGAGGCTCGCGCAATCGGATGACAAGGACTGGGGACGCCGTCGTCCCCCCACACATCGCGTGGCTGTCACCACGCCTGGGTGAAGAATGTGCGTGACACCGAACCGGTGGTGTCGCCTCGCAAAACCGAGGCTCAACCACCGGCTACCGTGCTGACAAGCCGCTGGCTTTCGCCCGCATCGTTCACGGCGGTGATCTGGATTTCCACGGTGGCTCTGCTGGGCAGGCCGATCATAGTGGCGTCGCTGTCGGTCACGCTCGCCACGGAGTGGAAATCGTTGTCCACGCCGGTGACTTTCTTAAACACGCGATAGCGCTTGGCACGGCGCGCGTCCGCCCAGTCGGCATAGACCACACCGGCGCTACCGGGGAGAGATTCCTTCGGTCGCAAATCAGCTATGCCACGCGCCGGGCGGGCATCCCACGGCACCGCGCGAAGACTCCAGTGTATCGCTGAACCAGTGCAGCGTATCGCGCAGTCGTTCCAGAGAAGGCTCCGGGGGAGCGTGAAAGGAGCGCGGCTCTTCAAGCCGCCACTGCGGGCTAAAGGCCCGCGCTCCATTCTTGAAAATCCGGTGGCCTGTGCCTCAGCCTCTAAATAGCCGTTGAGTATTTGGCTGTGGCGTCATGGGATAAAGTTTTACGCAACGCCGTGGCGAATGGCAAGAATTATTTTAGCGGGTTGCATTCCAAGTGGGTCGGCAGCCCTCTGCCGATTTTTGGATGCGAGAATGTCGGCAGTGGGCTGCCGACCCACTTGGGTGTAGAAGCGGCTGCATCGCCGTTCGAGCCGGTGCCCCGGTGCACCTCGCGCCGGAAACTGCGCCTGGCGACGAGGCGTCGCTTCTACCTCCCGTCCTTGACCGTCGTCCGAAGGAGGCTATTAAGCATCATGATCAAACTTACAGGCATTGCAGACGAAGCAGGCGCGTTGCTCGATGTGCAAATCAAGGCGCACAAGGAACTCGGCTGGGACAGCATTGAGTCACGCGGCGTGGAGATCGACGGTGTGAAGGGCAATCTGCATGAAATTCCCGACGCAGTTTTCGAAAAAGTCTATGAAAAGCTCGCCGCGGCGAACATGAAGGTCAGCGGCTTCGGCTCCCTCATCGGCAACTGGGCCAAGAAGATCACCGACGATTTTTCCATCACCGAAGCGGAAATCAAGCGCGCCATACCGCGGATGCAGAAGCTCGGCACGAAGCTGATTCGCATCATGAGCTATGCAGTGTGCAAAGACGACGCCGGTAAAGACCTGCCAGAGCAATACGAAACCGAACGCATCAAGCGGATGAGCGAAATCAACAAGAGGTTTGCCGATGCCGGTCTCACGGTGCTTCATGAAAATTGCATGAACTGGGGTGGCATGAGTCCGACTTATGTGAAGCGCATGATGGACGCCGTGCCCGAGATGAAATGGGTGTTTGATACCGGCAATCCAGTCTTCATCGACGACCGTGACAAACCCGGCAACAAACAGGACGCTTGGGAAATGTATCAAGCCGTGAAGCCGAAGATGGTTCACGTCCATGTCAAAGACGGCCGCTGGAACATGGCGAAGAACGATGCCGAATACTCCTATCCCGGCGAAGGCGAAGGAAAGGCGGAGCGCATCATGGCCGACCTCGTGAAGAGCGGCTACGACGGTTACATCAGCATCGAGCCTCACGTCGCGGTCGTCTTCCACGGCGCAGGCGCGGCGGATGATTTGTCACCTGAAGCAAAAGCAAAGGAGCAATACGACAGCTACGTCAAGTATGGGCAACAGCTTGGGGCGATGCTTGTGCGCTTGGGTGCGCGAATGAGTTAGCGATTGATTGCAATTGTTGGCAATGGTTTGCGATAGTTTCTGATAATGCTCTAGAAGCTGCGTTCGCTACGAGTCCAAACCATCAAACGCCAACCACTGCTAACCATCACAAACAACAGCAACCCACCGAAACTCATGCAAAAAATCTCCAACAACGGCCCCACGCGAAAACAATTTCCCTTCGAGAGTCTTGAGGTTCGGCAGGGTGCCCGTCATCTGGTGAAAGAAGTCTATCTGCTAACGAAAAACTTTCCGAAAGATGAGTTGTTCGGACTCATTTCGCAAGTGAAGCGCGCTTCAGTTTCTGTCGCCAATAATCTCGCTGAAGGCTCGGCAAGGTCGAGTTTCAAGGATTAGGCGCATTTTACGAGTCTGGCACATGGCTCCTTGATGGAAACGGCTTGTGATGTCATTCTCGCAAACGATCTCGGCTTCACCACATCCGAACAAACCAATCCCCTACTCAACCAAGCCTACGATCTCTCCGTTCGTGTTCACAATCTCCGCCAATCCCAGCTCAAACGCGTCGCTCAATCATAACAATCGAAAACCATCGTCAACAACAGCCAACAACTGCAAACTCCCCCCATGCCCCTCATTAACGAAAACTTCCTCAAGCTCAAAACCGGTTACTTGTTCCCCGAAATCGCCCGCCGCGTGAAGGCGTTCACGGAATCCAATCCAGACGCAGCGAAGCGTCTCATCCGCTGCGGCATTGGCGATGTCACCGAACCTCTGCCCGAGGCAGTGCGCTATGCCATGCATGAGGCGGTGGATGAAATGGGCGTGCGCGACTCCTTCCACGGCTATGGCCCGGAGCAGGGCTATGAATTCCTGCGCAAGGCGATTGCGACAAATGATTTCCAGTCCCGCGGCATCAACATCGAGGCTGATGAGATTTTCATCAGCGACGGCTCGAAGTGCGACACGGGCAACATCCTCGACATCTTCGGCAAGGGAAACAAGATCGCCATCACCGATCCGGTCTATCCCGTCTATGTGGACACCAATGTCATGGCCGGCAACACGCGCGATGCGGATGAAAAGACCGGTGCGTTCGGCGGCCTGGTCTATATGAAATGCTCCCCGCGCAACGGCTTTGTGCCGCCCGTGCCGAAGAAGAAGGTCGATCTTGTCTATCTCTGCTACCCGAACAACCCCACCGGTGCCGTCGCCACCCGCGAGCAACTCACCGTCTGGGTGAACTACGCGCGCGAACACGGCAGCGTGCTGCTCTTTGATGCCGCCTACGAGGCTTACATCCAGGATCCGGCGATCCCGCATTCCATCTTCGAGATCGAAGGCGCGCGCGACTGCGCGATTGAATTTCGCAGCTTCTCAAAGAACGGCGGCTTCACCGGTGTGCGCTGCGCGTTCGTCGTCATTCCGAAGACGCTCATGGGCACCACCAAAGCCGGGGCCAAACAATCACTGCACGCCCTCTGGTCTCGGCGGCACAGCACCAAGTTCAACGGCGCGAGTTACATCGTGCAACGCGGAGCCGAGGCGCTCTACACCGACGAGGGAAAATCACAGGTGCGCGCCTTGATCGAGCATTACATGGGCAATGCCACACTCCTTGTGAAAGCTTGCAAGAAAGCGAAACTCAAAGTCTATGGCGGAGCCAACGCCCCCTACGTCTGGGTACGCTGCCCGGAAGGCGTAACTAGCTGGCAGATGTTCGACAAAATGCTGAACGAGGCCAACGTCGTCATCACTCCCGGCGCTGGCTTCGGCAGCGCGGGCGAAGGCTGGTTCCGCATCAGCGCATTCAACAGCCGCGCAAACGTGGAGGAAGTGTGTCGGCGGATCGCTGAGATCAAGTGACCTAGCCGGAAAGTATCAGCCTAGGTCAATCGCGGTCTTTTTTCCCTAGCATCGCCCTTGATTAAGGCTAGGCTGCACCACCCCCTGATGCATACCGAATTCGATTTTCATTACGCCATGGAGAACACTCAAGTTCTGCACGAGCCAGCCCGGCGCATCGACACGTTCGGTAGCACGCGTTTCGAGTTTCAGCTCGTGAGTGAACTGATGGACAGCACCAACGTCACCCGGGTGCGCCAGGGCCGGATTGACGCTGAGAAGCCGCTGATCCTCAAGCCCGAGGGCTTCGACAACTGGAGTTTCGACGGTTTCGGCGAAGATGGGCAGGCCTTCGGCCAATGGCTCAAGGATCACATCAAAGATCTCGCCGTCCTGCGCTACGGTTTCCAGTTCAAGCGCACCGATGTGAGCGAGGAACTGGTGCATGAACCACTTGCCGCTGTCTGTGACCGGTTGGTGGGCGACACCCGTTCCTCCGGCAACCCCATGCGTGCCATCATTCAGGGCGTAGACGACACTTGGGAAATCTCACTTCTCAAGTTTACCTTCGAGATGATTCAAAAATCGCATAACATCAACATCTTTGATTTCAAACGGCGCGGCCTCATCGGCTGAGCCCCACGATTGTTATGTCAAGGTTCAAGATCGTTCTGTTCCTTGTGGTCACCAGCCTGGCGGGTGCCTGCGTCGCCGCCACCTGGTGGCTCTACACAAATGTAATCGGCGAGGACGCCGTGGTGGTGAAACAAATCAGGCAGATCCAGGTCGATAAGAAATCCGGGCCTGATCCCAGCCTCAAGCGGTTTGACAAGGCCGTCGAAACCTTGCGCGACAACACCGGGGAGGGCCGCGATGCGCTCTACGAACTGCTGCGCAACTTCCCGGACTCCACCCGGGCAGCAGAAGCCAAGCGCATCATCGGGGAGATGAACCTTGATACGCTTTTTTCTCCAAGCCAGAACACCACGCGCAAGGATTACATCGTTCAGCCCGGCGACTCCCTGGGCCGCATCGCCGGGAAAAATGCCACCACCGTCGAGTGCCTGCTGCGCGCGAACTCGATGATGAGCAGTTCACTGCAACCTGGCGACCATCTCTTCGTCTTCCCGCTTGAATTTGAAATCCAAGTCTCCGTGCGTGCCAAGACGCTGGCGCTCCTGCGCAATGGCCGGTTCTTCAAGGAATATCAAGCCGTCGAGGTGCGGCTGCCAATCGGTTTCAAAGCGGTCACGGCGCCGGTTCCGCTCAAGCCCGGCGAGAGCGCTGCACCAGCGGCGGTGCCAGCCAGTACCGCCTCGACCAAGAGCAACAAGACTTCAAAGAAGCCAAATCCGCCCGTCTCGCAGCCAGCGCGCGGCGAACTGACGCTTAATGACAAGGCGGCATGGGTCGAAGGCAAACGCGTGGCGCCAACGGATTCCAAATTTATCGCGGCAGATAAGTGGCTCATCGGCAGCAGACCAGGATTCAATATTCGCGCCTTGCCAGTGGCCAAGCCTGTTGATGCACCGCTGACACATACCACGTCCACAACCACAACTGGCAGCGCGGCCAGGCCCTTGAAAAATTCACTTCCGGTTAAAACTCCCAAGCCCGCGAGAATTGTGAAACCCGTCATGGCCGTTACGTTTGATGATGAGGACGCCACGGCGGCCGTGCCAGAGACCGGCGTTTTCCTCGCCCGTGAAGACATCGAAGAACTCTTTACGATCATCCGGACCGGCACCAAGGTGCGAGTCGTCAAATAACCCGAACCAATTTTGGCCCCCTATGAAACAAGTTTTGGAATTTGAAAAGCCGCTCGTGAAAACAAGTGAGGAGCTCGACGAGTTGCGCCGGAGAAACAACGTCAAGCCCTCTGAAAAAATCGCCCTGCAGATCGCCGAGCTGGAAAAAAAATTCCACAGACTCCAGGATGAAATCTACTCCCATCTCACTCCCTGGCAGCGGGTCCAGATCGCCCGGCACACCCAACGGCCCTACATGCTGGACTATGCCAAGCTTTGCTTCGAAGATTTCATGGAACTTCACGGCGACCGGCACATCGGCGATGACAACGCCATGCCCGGCGGATTCGCCACCATTGACGGACGTCGCGTGATGCTCATCGGCCAGCAGAAGGGGCGCGACACCAAGGAGAATCTGCTGCGCAACTTTGGCAGCGCGCATCCGGAAGGCTATCGCAAGGCTCTGCGCCTCATGCGCATGGCGGAAAAATTCTCTCTGCCCGTAATCGCCATGATCGACACGCCCGGTGCATTTCCCGGCATCGGCGCCGAGGAACGGAACATCGCCGAGGCTATCGCCTTCAACCTCCGCGAGATGATGACCATCCGCACCCCCATGGTCTCCGTGGTCATCGGCGAGGGCGGTTCCGGAGGCGCCCTTGGGATCGGTGTGACCGATCGCGTCCTCATGCTGGAGAACGCCTATTACTCCGTCATTAGCCCGGAAGGCTGCGCCGCCATCCTTTGGAAAGACAGGAAACACGCGCCTGAGGCGGCAGAAGCCCTTAAGCTCAGCGCCCAGCACTTGATGGAACTCAACATCATCGATGGCATCATCCCCGAACCAGCCGGAGGCGCACATCACGACCACACCGCCGCCGCACAATACCTAAAAGCCGGACTTCAGACTGCGCTCGACGAACTTGCAAGCCAGTCCCCGAAGCAGCTTCTGGCCAAGCGTTACAATAAATTCCGCGCGTTCGGTCAGTTTACAGAAGCTGCATGATATGCCCGTGGCTGGTGTAAGGATCATCCCTTGCAGCCTGTTGAAAAACGCCTTGAACGCTGAAAGCCAGGCTTCAAGCCTGACATGGCTGGCGGGCATCTGGCCTGCATGTCCTTCGACCTGCCGTGTCACGTGCCATGCTGGAAGCATGACTGCCGTGACAAGCAAGATGCCTGTCTTCCGTTTTTCAACAGGCTGCTAGTCCACCAGGATTGAGCCAGCATAACCACCTCATCGGGAGCGTCGACCAGCCAATCGTGGGTTTGTAAAAACATATCCGCACCCAACTGAACGAACAAAGTAAACTGTCGTGTCGCGTATTTCCTTCTTGGCATTGTGATGGCCTTGAGATATAAGGGAGGCTGAATGAAAAAGTTAATTATCGAGTTCATCGGCACCTTCATCCTCGTCGCCACTGTGGGCAATGCCACTGTCAGCGGCTCGCTCCTTGCCCCCATCGCCATCGGCGCGGCCCTGATGATCGCCATCTACGCCGGCGGACACATCTCCGGCGCGCACTACAACCCCGCTGTCACCATCGCGGTGTGGCAGCGTGGCAAGATTGGGATGTTCGAAATGTTCTTTTATTGGGGCGCGCAGATCGCGGGTGCGATCGCCGCGGCGCTCTTTGTGCGCTACCTTCACGGTGCCACTGTGCTCGACATCGTTGCCACCTTCTCCTCGCGAGCCAATGAGTTTCAGACCCAGGTGCTGGCCAAGGCCAAGGTTCAGCCTGCGGAAAGCACACCGGGACACATTGTCTTTGTTGCCGAACTCATTTGGACCGCCGTCCTTGCATGGGTCGTCCTGAACTCTGCCACTGCAAAACATAACGCCGGCAACTCTTTCTACGGACTTGCGATCGGCTTTACCGTGGTTGTCGGTGCCGTTTCTCTTGGAGGCATCAGTGGCGGCGTTTTCAATCCGGCGGTCTTTATTGGCCTCTGCGTTATGAAGTTGAAGTCAGTCGGAGACATTTTTCTCTTCTGGGGCGCTCAATTTCTCGGCGGCATCCTCGCCGCTTTCGTCTTCAATTTGACGGTCGAGGACAAGTCATAAACTCGGCGACCGTTTCAGTTCGAACACCCCGTGGTCGGACTTGCAGCGGTAAGTGGCTCGGAAGTCTTCCGGAGTTACTTTGCCCTCGTAATGGTAAAGGCCGCCGCCGACACCGGGGATAGCCTGGTCGCCCGAAAACGTGAATCCGCTCTTCGTCCTTCTTACCTGATGTTTCACAGCGTAGGTAGCCGAAAACAGTTTCATAAAGTTGGCGTGATAGTGGAAGCGGTATGAATCCTCCTCGAACGTGCAAGTGGCGGCGAACTGGCGGCTCACCATGCAGCGCAATTCCCCGGAATGTCCGTTGACCTCACTACGCCAGGTTCCCTGCCAGGCTCCGGTGATGTCCGGCCCCGATGCAGTTCTGCCTTCCGCCAACGTCAGCCGCCATCCGCGATTGAATCCCGTCGAGCAGTTTGAAAGCAATAGAACGGCAGCGAGCGCTGCAATTTTCATCATGCGCGTGAGTGTGACCACGGAAATAGTTGCAGAATACATGTGCGCAAGCTCGACTCATTGCTGAAGCACCCAGTTCTCCCCGTGACCATGACAGCGACTCGGGCCTTGTTGCGCTATTGGCTGGACGGTTGAGCGCGTGGCACTCAAGCACTGAGTTCCTCAAACTTAGCGTTACCGCCCTCATGATGTTTCTTGTATTCCTTCATGCGCAAGGTCACGCGCTCCTCAATACTCCGCTCGCCAATGCCAGTGTGCTCCGTTCCCACAAGGGCGACGAGCAATCGCACCATCGCCCGCACATCGTCCAGCATGACAAATTCCGGCACCACGGATTCGTCTTCGCCGATGTTATGATAGTTTCCAAGAGGCACGCTTACTCCCGCGCTGCGAATGCCACAGGCTTGTAGTGCACTGGCCTCACAGGCACCCGCATCGAGCAGGGCGCGCTGAACGCGAATGCCCTGCTCTGCGGCCGTGCGCATCAACAGTTCGACAAGCTGGTTGTCGAAGACGGAGAGTTTGTCCCCCACGCGAACAATGGGCCCTTCACCGAGTTCCGCGCCGTTTACCGGTCTGCTATTCTCGACGGAAAGAAAAACGGCTTCCTTGCCAAACGGCCAGTGTTTGCCCAAATGCCAGGCGCCGAGGAATCCAACTTCCTCCGCCCGTGTGAACGCCGCGTGGAAAGTAGTCTCAATCCCGAGCCGCGCGACCTCCTTGAAGGCCTCCACGATGACCGCGCAGCCGACAATGTCATCGCAAGCGGCAGCTTCGACTTTCTCATTGTCAAACTTCACTTCAAAACCGAATGGCGCAATCTCACCAGACTCGCGCTTGAGCGCGCGGGTCTCTTTTTTTTCAACGATTGATTTCGGCAAGCCGCCGAGAAATTCCCAATCCCCACCCTTACCGGGTGACTTCACCCATGCTGGATGATCCATGTGCGCACAGAGCACCCAGACTGGCTTGGTGGACCGCTTGCCCTTGCGATAGGTAGCGATGAGGTTGCCGAAGGCGTCGTTGCCCAGTTCCACGTGGGGCACGTCAAGTAGTTGCTGTTCAATTGCGGCGCGCACGTGATATTCATGAAACGGTGCAGTCGGTTGCGTCAGCAATGTCTTGAGGATAGATAGAAGCTCTTCGGCCATGCACCACATTAAGCACATTTCAGAAACCGCCAAACAACATCGTGAAGAAGATTCGCCAGCCCCTTGAGACCGCCGTCGTGAGCCTCGCTGCCTGGCTGTTACCGTTGCTGCCCCGGCGCATTGTGCTGCTGCTGGCGCAGGGCGTCGGCGCGCTGGCATATTTGTTGGATGGTCGCGGAAGGCAAACGGCGCATGAGAACCTGCGCGTGGCCTTCGCAGGTAATCACATATCGCCAGAGCAGGTGCGGCTCATTGCGCTGGGATCTTATCAGACATTCGCCCGCACGTTCATCGACCTTTTCTGGTCGGCGCGACTCACCAAGGAAAATTTTCATCAGTTCGTCCACATCCGGCTGGAAGATTCCTCTGACGAAGAACTCGCCCGGCAGCGCGGTGGGATTTGGGTGACGCCGCATTTCGGCAACTTTGAACTGGTCAGCTATGTTTGGGGATTTCGCGGATTCCCGTTTGTGGTGGTGGCACAAGACTTTAAAAACCCATCCTTGACGGAGATTTTCAAACGACTGCGCGCAGGCAGTGGCCATACCATCATCTCCCAGCGGGGTGCCATGCTGCGATTGATGAAAACACTCTCCAACCACGGACACGCGGGACTGCTCACCGATCTGAACATCAAACCCGGAAAGATGGCGGCGGCACTGCGCTGTTTCGGACTCCTGACCTGCTCCACAACCTTGCACACGAGCCTCTCCCAGCGCTTGAACGTGCCTGTCATCTCCGGCACCTGCACACCACTGCCTGATGGCGGCTACCTCGTGCGGATCAACCGCGCCTTTGAGCCATCGTCATTCACGAGTCCCGCCGCGATGGCTCAAGCAGTCTGGGATGTGTTTGAGGAGCGTATTCGCGAAACTCCTGAGGCCTGGCTCTGGATGTATAAACACTGGCGCTACCTCCCCACGCCCGAGGCTGACAAGTCCTATCCGGATTACGCTCAATACTGGAAGGAATTCGACAAGCTGGTGCCGTGACCCTTGGGTCACCATGAAAAATGGCGCAAACGGTCGCGCCATAGACCTGTGCCTGGAACCAGCGCGCGGATTACTCCGCGTTTTCCTCGACATAACGGATCACATCACCGACGGACTGGAGCTTCTCGGTGTCATCATCAGGCACGTCAATGCCGAACTCCTCCTCGAATGCCATAACAAGTTCGACGGTATCGAGCGAGTCTGCACCGAGGTCTTCGATGAACTTGGCTTCAGGTGTGACCTGCTCAGGATTTACGCCGAGCTGTTGGACGATGATGTCCCTAATTTTGTCTGAGATGTTTGAGTCTGCCATAATTGAGAGGGTTGCTGTTGTGGGCGGGAGCCTTAACAGGCGCGCTCCATTTCGCAACTGGGAAAATAAGATTTTTCAGGTCTGGCCAGGCTGGCAGCAGATGAACCCGCAGGCCCCAGCGTGGGCCAGATCAGGGTGCTGCCATGGAATCGCCGGGAGGCTGAGGGGCTGACTCCTCCGGTTCCGGCACTTTTTCGATCAATTCGCCCTTGAAATGTCTGAGAAGACGATCCAGAACCCGGCCCGCACCCTCATATTTTAAGTCGTCTATAATGGCACGTTTCTCGTCCCTGCCGCTGCGGTGGTAAACATAGGCCAGCCCTTTATTATCCCACTTCCTTTTGTCCACCTTGTAGGCCTCAGAATAGCGCACCTCGACGCCATTGGGCATGATCATGTGTTGCTCGTGCCCGGTGAGCTTCTTCCCCCGGTCCAAGAGCAGTTTCACTGCGACGATAAGCGCCAGGAGCAACATCGCGCCACCCCACTGGAACTGCTGGTATATCTCCTCTTCGCTGTGTTTTTTCGGGTTCTCAGGCCAGCCGTGCTTTGCCGCGTAGGAAGGCCATTTGGGCGGCTCACCGTCTTCACCCGTCGGCATTCCTGAAGCTTTTGCCTGCACAATCCATTCATCGAGCTGTCCGGATTTTTTTGCCTCATCGTAGGACTTAAGAAAATTCTTTTCAAACTTCACCTTCTCTTCCGCGATCACGTTGTCCTTGGCGTAGCCGAACTTGCCGTCGTAGAGGAAGTAAAGCCCCATGAACAGCAACATCGCTGCCAGGATGCCCATGCGCCGGAAAAACCACGGGGTCACGTGGCAAATGATGGGTTCACCTTCAGATTGTTGGATGTCGGGGTTCACGCTGATATGGGCTAGGTCATGCGGGGCACATGGCTACCTCATATCAGCACGAAAGGGCGGGTGTCGTCAAATGAACAATCACAGGCCACCAACACCAGGTCGCGCCGTGCCATTTTCAAATGACTCCGCTGCAAACAGCCGTGGACATGTTCCAAAATTCCTCGCATGGTGGGCCACGATTTGAAACTGCTGCCCGCCACAAATTAGGAACCCACCTCCGATCCATTTGCGTCCACTCCTGTTTGCTCACCGTTCGCATGACACGCTTTCTCCAGATCAGCATCTGCCTCCTCGCGACGTTTTCATTCGCGCAGGAACCACCGCCCCGCCCTGCGCCGACCGGAAAACCGCCTGAGAGGTCTGCACTCCAGAAAACGGGCGATGTCACTTACGAGATCGGCGGCGTGCAGATCAACAGCGCCACACGCGAAGTCCGCATCCCTTGCACGGTCAACATGACCGAGGGAATCATCGAATACGCCCTCGTCACCGAAACCGGAAAAACTCATGAGAGCCTGCTCAAGACCAAGGTAAAACCTTTCGATGTGCAGCTGGCCATGCTCCTGTGCCACTACGAACCGCATCCCGGGGAGCTGGTCGATATTCTATCCAATGCGCAGCCCGAACTCCTGGCGTTCCTAAAAAAGAAAATGGAGAAGCCCGGCGCCAACCTCGTGAAACTCACCGCCGAATGGAAGGACAAGGACGGAAAGAATCAGAACGCCGCCCTAGGCGACTGGATTCACAATGAGCGCGAGAAAAAAGCGCTCGATATTCCCCACTGGGTCTTCAACGGCTCCGACATCGGCGACGGAAATTTCTCCGCTGACATCGAAGGCTCCGTCATCTCCGTGCATCACGATCTGGCCGGAATCATCAGCAACCCCGCCAGATGGGCCGACGAGGATGGCAACTGGGAACTGAAGACAAAAAAAATCCCTCCACTTGATTCCCCAGTCACGCTCGTCATATCACCCGTCAAGCCGGACGAACCCAGAAACATAAAATGAAAACTGCCACACTCATCCTCGCAGCCACGTTCGCGTGCAGCTCACCACTCATGGCCCAGGGTGCGCTGCCCGACCGCAATGCGTCTCTCCGGCAGGAGATCGAGCTCGCCATCAGCCGCGGTGTGACTTTCCTGAAGTCCAAGCAAAACAAGGACACCGGCGCCTGGAGCACCCCGGATGAACCCGCCATTACCGCGCTGGCACTCTCTGCCATCATGGGTGATCCCGCGCGCAAGCCCGCCGATCCGGCGGGAGACGAGGCCAAACGCGGCTATGAGTTTCTCTTGAAGAATGTCAAGCCCGACGGTGGCATCTACGGCAAAGGGCGAGCGAACTACAACACTTCACTCGCTCTATCAGCCTTCGTCCTCAATCCGCGTCCGGAATACGACCAGGTCATCCGCAACGCCCGCAAATTCGTCGTCGGCCAGCAAAACGATTTCGACGAAAAAGGAAAGACTGATAATCCTTTCGATGGCGGGGTCGGCTACGGCACACCCAAGCCCAACTCTGTGACCCACGCGGATCTCTCAAACACGCACTTTGCGATCGAGTCATTGTATTACTCCAAAAAACTGCTGGAAGACACGGGGCGGCCTGTCGATAAAGAGCAGGATCTCAACTGGAGTGCTGCCATCAAGTTCATCGAGCGCTGTCAGAACCGCACCGAATCCAACGACCAGAAGTGGGCCAGCGATGATCCGAAGAATCGCGGTGGCTTCATCTACGAACCTGGCAGCAGCAAGGCCGGCGAGGACAAGCTGCCGGATGGTCGCGTCGCCATGCGCAGCTACGGCAGCATCAGTTACGCCGGCATGTTGAGCTTCATTTATGCCGGACTCACACCCGACGACCCGCGCGTCCAGGCCGCACTAACATGGCTCGGCGAAAATTACACGCTCGATGAAAATCCGGGCATGGGACCAGAAGGACAGTACTATTACTATCATACCATGGCCAAGGCGCTCAGCGCCGCCGGCTTGGATGAACTCAAGACCAAAGACGGCAAAACCGTGAACTGGCGCGATGATCTGTCCCGCAAGCTTCTCAACATCCAGGCCGGCGACGGCTCATGGAAGAATACGGCCTCGCGTTGGATGGAAGGTGATCCCGTGCTGGTCACAGCCTACACATTGCTGGCCTTGGAGCATGTGCATCGGACGCTGCGGTGATCGGCGATTTTATCAGCATCTGTAGGGCGGGCGCTCCGCCTGCCGGTGAATCCGGAAATTTGGACAGAGCAGGCATGAAAAACACCGAAGACACTGGTAAGCCTTGTTACACGCTCTCTGTGAATGCACTACGCTCATTCATTCTTTTCTGCGCATTTGTTGTTTGCGGATGCGGATGCGGACGAGTCACTACAACCACCGTTGCCAATCGTCTCGGCTTTTCCGAGAACAGTGTCATTTCGGCCACGCTGTCTTCCTCAAGTGACATTTCAACCACAAAGCCCATTCCGTCAGACAGGCTACCAGAGCTTTGGCGCGCTATCTCGCACGATGCGCTGCCCAAAACGGCCGTAATTGAGCCTCGTTATCATATTATCATGCGGACCCAAAGCGGCGACATCCTTGAGATCTACATCGACGAGACCAGCGAAGCATACTTTACAGCAAGCAACTGGAGTTCACATCATCACCTTTTTCGCAGCAAGCACCTTTATGACTTCGCTGTTCAAAGCTTCCGCTGAAATATCCGTCATGCATAAGCGCTGGGCTCCTCTTCCCACCCGCGTTTTCAAACTTCTCCTAGCGTAATCCACGCCAGAAACTCCCGATTCCCTTCCGTCCCTTGAATCGGTGATTCCATCATTCCCCGCATCTGTAGGACGGTGCGCTCCGCCTGCCCTGATTGCGTCCAAGGCGATCTTTCCTTAGTGATAGTTTCTCGCTTTCAATCAAGCCGGAGGCTTGAAAGAAATTAGCCGGTGGTGCAAGGAGCGAAGCGACTGGAACCACCGGAGTGAACCAGCAGACAAATGTTGCGCTCCGGCAGGAGCGCGAGAAGCGACCACCATGCCCTCAACGCATCTCTCCCTTCACTACCATCTGGTTTTCAGCACGAAGAACCGCGAACCATGGTTCGCACCATCAATACGTCCGCGCGTCCATGAATACTTGGGTGGGATCATCCGCGCGATGGGCGGCGTGGCTCATGCAGTCGGCGGCATGGGCGATCACATTCATGTCTTCGCTGGATTGCGCGCGACGCATTGCCTCGCCGATGTGATGCGTGAATTGAAGAGTGATTCGTCGCGCTGGGTGCATGGAGAACTGCACTTGCATGGGTTCGCTTGGCAGGAGGGATATGGCGGATTCACCGTGGGCGCTCCTGATATCGAGACAGTAAGGAGCTATGTCTTGAATCAAACGGAACATCATCGCGTGAAGACCTTTCAAGAAGAATATGTGGCGATGTTCCAACGTGGAATGGTGGAGTATGACGAAAAGTATTTGTGGTGAGATTGAAATTGGAGGCGCTGGATTTATCGGGCAGTTCTCGCGCTCCTGCCGGAGCGCAGCACGTCGTCTGTAATAAACCGGTGGTTCCGCTCGTGCCTCGCTGCACCACCGGCTAATTTCTTTCGTGCCTGCCGGCACGCACTTAGCATCTTTGTTGGGAAACCTCGTCTACCGCACAATCCACGCTAGAAACTCCCGGTTCCCTTCCGTCCCCTGGATCGGTGATTCCATCAAGCCGCGCCATTCCCAGCCTGGCTGCAATTTCACAAACGCCTCGATCTTCGCACAGGCTTTCTCGTGCAGCACAGCATCTTTGACAATGCCGCCCTTGCCCACCTCTTCTTTGCTGAGTTCAAACTGCGGTTTGATCAGCACCACGGCTTCTCCTCCGGCTTTCAGCACCTGGAATGCCGGCGGTAAGACCAGCATCAGTGAAATGAAAGAGACATCCGCGACGATAAGATCCACGCTCTCGCCCACATCCTCCGGTTTCATGTGCCGAACGTTCAGCTTCTCGCGCGAAACGACACGTGGATCGTCGCGCAATTTCCAAACAAGCTGATTGGTGCCGACATCGAATGCGAAAACCTTCGTAGCCCCGCGTTGCAGCAGACAATCAGTGAAGCCACCCGTGGAAGATCCGACATCAAGGCAGACCTTGCCCTGCACCTGAATTCCGAATTGATCGAACGCGCCTTCCAGCTTGAAGCCAGCACGGCTGACGAACTTTGGCGGCTGTTTCACACGCAGCGCGACGTCCTCCGTCACGAGTTGTCCTGCCTTCGTAACCGGCCTGTCGTTGACCAGAACCTCGCCTGCCAAGATGAGGCGTTTTCCCTTCTCACGTGATTCACAAAATCCACGGGCGACAAGCAGTTGGTCCAGTCGCTGTTTCATACAATATTAGAATTTCATGCCCGCGAAAAATGCGAAGCAACACAAAATTAAAGCACTGTGGAACTGACATTCTCCAGTCCTCATGTCATCCGCGCCATTTAGCGTGTTTCGCGGGCGACTTCATACCCCCGGTGGCAAATCCTGTATCACATCGTCACCGGTCTCGATCGCGACACCGGCCGGGACACTGTTTTTCTCGATACTACCCACAGCATCTGCCTTGTCCACTTCAGTGATTTTAATGCGCCCAATGATACCCGGGCCACGGCGCAAGGCAAAAGTCATGCCACTTTCGATCATCTGACTCGTGCCTGCAGTGATGATGACGAACCCGTGCTCAATGAAACATTCCTTTACCTTGCCGATGGCAGGTACAGACATCACCATCCGCTGCCG
>VFKE01000105.1 GCA_009885695.1 Verrucomicrobiota bacterium
AACAGAGAGATAGATTTCATGCTTGTTATTATATTGCATCGAATAAATAATGCAACATTAACAAACAAAAAAATCCTCTATCACCCCCCTTAAGTTAGTGCCATTCGGGTCAAAGTTAGTGCCATTCGTAGTGCCATTCGGGTCAGGGTTCAAAACTTGACAGATTTCAAGAATTTACTCAACCGCGGAGGCGGTGGGGCTGTGTCGTCCGCCCGCCGCCGCCACCTTCACGGGTGGCGGCGGCCATATCCAACTTGATCCCCGCGGACGAACTTCAAAATGACGGCATCAGGCCGTGATGCAAATGCATGACGAAGCCTGAACATAAAATGAGCGGTAAGCAGACTTTGGACAGGTTTAACAAGAAGGTGTTACGAACTACACCGCATTCACCCGTCGGGTGAACGACACCACGCTCATGTGTCCTCATCTTCCAATCTTGTGCCCCTCCCTGAGGCAACAGGGGGCATCGACATCCAATAACCTTTCGATTGACCTCCTGCGATTTTTTTGATCTAATTCCCCCAGAAAGGATGTGTCTTATGAAACTCAAATTACCCGTATTTTTCTTTATCGCGGCATTAGGTTCTTCCACTCAAGCTGAACCGCCCAAACAAACTGGCGTAACGCCGAAAGTCATAACGCCGGATCTCAACATCGAGGCTGTCAAAAAAATCCCACCCGCAGCGGGCACCAAGGGATTGCCGAACGTGATTCAAGCCCCCGCCAATACCGGGAGCAAGGGTGGTTCAGCCCCGCGTATCAGCGAGGCTGCGGGGAAGATTGTCACCCAACCGAAGATCGTGGCACCCGCGTTACAGAACGTCCCGCCAAACTCGAAAGAACCTCCCAGCCAGGGAACACTTCCAGGCGGAGTGACGGGCCGGGCACTACCTTCGGCAGCGGGCGCGACAACGAATACCATCATTAAAGTCCCTCGTTTGAATGAGAGTGGCGCGAATGGCGCAGCGGCCAATGCAAACCTCCCGCAAGGCCAGCAGGGACCACAAATTTCGACCCCAAACGGGATCAATGGAAATAAGGCGGCCGAGTTTGAAGGCCTTGATATCGCAAAACGGATGCGTGGCGTCGATATTCAAGGAGGTATCGGCGGTTCTAATCCCCTTGGGCCTGGGCTTGGGGGTAAAGACACTCCGGGGAACCCAACGCCGGGCGGTGCCGGTTCCTTTCCTCCGCGCCAAGGTGCGGAGTTCGATGCACAACTGGAGGGAATCACAGGCCTTACCGGCAAGAGCAATACGGATCGCATGAGCGAGACCTCAAAAGGATTTCGTGCCGGCGTCGTCTCCGATCCTGCAACACAAATGAGCAATGCGCGCGGCGGAAGGGCGGGGTCTGTTGATTCCAAGAGTATCGATTCGAACGGAGATGGGACAACCACTGTATCGACAAAGCAGGTGGGGGATGACCGGTCCGTTACCGTTAGGGAAATCACCACAAGCGATAGCGGGGGTTATGTGACCCGAGTCCGTGAAATAACTACCTATTCCAATGGTTCTCAAGACAGCACCACCTCAACACGAACTGCTCGCGGAGATTATCATCACGAAGGTATAATCATGGAGTCGAATGGCAGAACTCGAACCTCTGATTCTACCAGTCGCAGACCATGGACTTTTTCCGTCGACCCCGACAGCCCGCAAGGCGGCTCCGGCGAAGCACTGCCACTTCATCGCAAGAAGGATACTCCCATGGAAGCAGCCACCAAGAAAATGAAATCGACCGTGCTCCCTCCTGGTCCGGATTCAACCACGGGTGGCGGAGCTCCCCGGCTGAATGTCGATGTCGACCTGACCGGGCAACCCAACCCCGACGGAACTGCCGGAGGCGGTGGAACAAACTTCATGAATAAACCAAAGACTGGACGTGAAGTTAATCCGCCGAAGCCAACCACGGTCCGCTAAGGCGATTTTTCTTGGCAAGGGGAGCTGCGCCGATAAGAATTCGTTCGGTGCTTAAACTTCAAGCCATCAAACAATCTGGCGTTCATTTGCTTGTTCCGACGCTCTCATGATTAACTTCAATTCGTATTCCGTGTCTGGATCTCGGCCTGCCTGCAGGCGACCCTTCTTCCTGTGGAAAGTCGCATCTGCAGCAGCAGCCCTGGCTCTGTTGTTGCCACAGGCCTTTGCTGTTGAGTATTGGAAATCTGCAGCCGGATTCTATGAGGCCGGTGACTATGCCTCAGCAGTCGCCGAGGTTGACAAAGTCCTTCCGGAGTATCCGGGCGACCCATTCTTACTCCGAATCAAAGGCGTTGCGTTGATGGACCTGCAAAAGACAGATCTGGCGGTTTCCGTCCTGCGCGACGCCGTCGCGGCAGATTCCACGAGCGTGGCGTGTCGATATTTCCTCGCTCAAGCCCTTGTGATGCGCGGGGACGCGGCCGAGTCGGCAAAATTGCTGAACGCCATCGTTAGCGAGGCACCCGAGAGCAATTACGCAGCCCGAGCGAAGGAAGTCTTGCCCCAGATCGAGAATCTCCTCCTCGCACAACCGCAACCGCAACCAAGGCCGAACTCACAACCAAGTCCGCAACCGCAACCGCACGCAAGTCCGAACCCACAGCCGAGTCCAACCCCGCAACCAAGTCCGGCCGAAGCTCCAAAACGCTGGCGCATCGCGCTTCGAACCGCTGTTGAATACGACAGCAACGTGTCAAACCAGCCGTCGGATTGCGGATGCGATAAGGAGTCGGGGCGGCTGCTGGGTTCGTTCTACATGGAATTTCGCCCGCTCGATCAAGCGATCGATTCAACCCCTGTGACACTTGGACTGGGGGCGACGGCTTATCAAAGTCTTCACGAAAATCCCAAATTTACCAGCTACGATCTCACCAGTCTTTCCGCACGCGGATTTCTGAGCCACACCCACACACTATCCGGAAGCCAGCGCGTCTGGCGTGCGACCGTTTCAGGAGGTTATACCCACGCACGACTCGATTACTCCGATTATAATGCGGGCCCCGAGGCTGAAGCAATTTTTGAATGGCAGTGGAGTGACTGGGCATCCACGACGGCGACTTACTCGCTCGTCTGGCGTGACTTCAAGGATGATACAATTCTACCGGATTATTACTCGCGCGATGGGCTGGTGCAGACGCCCGGCATTCAGCAATATTTTTATCTGTTCGACAACAGTTGGATTTTGGGGCTTCGCTATAGCTATATCCATGGGGATTCGGAAGGGAGACAGTTCAAAACCCGCGCTCACGCAGTGGGAATCTCTTCGCGGTTTGCGCTTCCGTTCAAACTCTCGCTCGGGCTTGATGCCTCGTATCAGACAGAGTCCTACGATGAATTTACGCCCGATCCCCGTCGACTGGATGATGTCTGGACGCTCAGCGCCACGTTAAGCCGGGAACTATGGATCGAGGGCATGAATGCCGAACTCGGATTCATGCAAGTTTTTGCCGACTCCAATTACAACTATGCCGAATACCGGAGGTCATTGGTGAGCCTTGCGATCAATTACCAGTTTTAAAACTGTTCACACCCCGAGTTGATTATGAAAAAAATCTCGTTAGTCGCCCTCGCGTTGCTTTCCATTCTTCCAACACTCAGTTTTGCATCCGAACCTGCGCGCACGGAAGCAGCTTTGGATGCCAAAGCTGGCCTTCTGGAACACAAATGGCGGATCGCGAAGCTCGCGCCCCTGTATTCCCTGATGCTGCCAAAACAGCTTCGGTTTGGATTGCCTCCGGTCGAGCAGCAAGCGTTACCCGCGTCGCTCGTCGAGGCCCTGAATTTGCCACCTTCTTCTCTTTCCCTTGTCCCGGTTCAAGTCCCCACGTCGACACCCGGGTTGTCAACCGTTGTCGTGCCAGCATCCGGCCCTACTTGCACAACCATAACCACCCCGAACGGTACCTTTATTATATGCAAGCCGTGAACGCATGTGTGCCCCATTTTAACAGTCCCCTTGTGCTATCTTGTCTTATTCAGTCATGCGCAGAACTCGAAACACCCTACGCTGAGTGAAAAGCGTGTGATATGCCATCAGATTGTACAATTGCAGGAAATGACGCCTGTGAACCCCTCATGGTTGACGTTCCTCTTCCCATATGAGCCCGTCCTCGTCGCGATAGCGCATGGTTTTGGCGTCAATCGCCAGAATCTCCTCGGAGGCTTTTTCAACCACGGCAAACAACTCGGGTCATTGGTCTTGGTCACTTCCCAGGTCAATATACTGCCTCAATCTTCCATTTGCCTTCCACGTCCAATGGCAATTTCTCTCCAAGCATCTCAAAGGTTCCTTTTGCGGTCATTGTCCCATCCGCTTTATACTCGGTCAGCCCATTGCCCTTCACCAGCTTGTCGTCAATTTTGAACTTCCACACGCCTACGCAAGTTTGTGCAGCGCCGCACCTTCCGGCACGGCGGGCGGCTTGGCAAAGGATGGACAGATGAAAATTAATCCCAGAACGCCGGTCAACAGCCGAAGGTGAAACGCGGGGCGGGTCATGGATGGGTTGGTTTTCATGGTGGAGCCGACTGTGGTTCCACGTCGCCGGATGTCAATTTGACTCCGTCGGCAGGCCAACCAATCAGGATACCACCGGCAGTTCAAATCCTTTGCGATAGGTGTCGTCCGCCGAGAGGGCATTGGCTTCGGCGGCGAATTCACCTTCGAACTTGAAGGTGTCCGGATTGAAGGCGAGCCAGGGACCGAGCACAGCCTGATCCACACCGATGTCGATCTTGTCGTCGGCGAGGTTCTGTGCGAAGTTTTCAAAGGTCGCGGAGGCGAACTTATCGCCTTGGAGACGTTCCGCAATTTCTGCGGGTTTGGCTTTCTTACCGACGCGGTAGCTGATGTTGGCAAGATGAGCAAGACAGGCGGCATGAAAGCCGTGGCTGACGTGCAGGTTCGGGTTCACCTGCTTGCCGGCCTGGATGGAGGCGATGAAGTTCGGCATGTGGTTGGGGCCCTCACGGAAGTCCTCGAACTTCTTGATCATGGTGCCTTCGTTGTCGTAGGCCTTGGATTCCGCGACATAGCCGCCTTCGCAGTGGAAGACATTGCCAATCTGGGTGGAGCCGCCCTTGCCCTGGCCGGAGATGTAATAGACCGGCATGCGGCCGTCCTTCTGGCTCTTGCCCCATTCCATGTCCTTGGCGGGCAGGCCGCGGTTGTCGAAGATAAGCGGCACCTGGCCCTTGCCCCAGTCATAGAGGGCCATCTGGTTGTTGGCGGTCTGGCCGTCGTCGCTGTAGCCCCAGCGGTTGCCGAAGCTCATGACGCGCATGGGAAGTTTTTCCGGATTGCCGAGAGCCCAGCGGGCCACGTCGAGCTGGTGCGGTCCCTGGTTGCCAATGTCGCCGCTTCCGTAGGCCCACTGCCAGTGCCAGTCGTAGTGGAATTTCTTGCGCATGACCGGCGCCACGGGGCGCGGGCCGCTCCAGAGGTCATAGTTGACGGTCGCCGGGGCTTCCTGCGGGCCGGTGACCTTGCCAATGCTGGGACGCATTTTGTAGTTGGTGCCCCGGGAAAGGAGCAACTTGCCGATGCTGCCTGACTTCACGAAGTCGACTGCCGCGGCCCAGCCGAGGTCGGAGCGGCGCTGCATGCCGTGCTGGAGAATCTGTCCGCGTTTGGCCGCCACTTCACCGGCTTTGAGCAGGGCCACGCCTTCGGTGATGTTATGGCAGACGGGCTTTTCAACATAGACGTGCTTCCCGGCGGCCAGCGCGGTCAGCGCGATGAGGCTGTGGGTGTGGTTCGGCGTGGCGATGGTCACCGCGTCGATGTCCTTGTCCTCCACGAGCTTGCGGTAGTCGGTGTATTGCTTGACCTCGATGTTTAGTTTCTTGAGGTTCGCCACCTGTTTGTCCATGACGGCAGAGTCGACATCACAGAGCGCAACGATGCGGCAGCCTTTGATCCCCAGGATTTCTTTGATGTGGCCGGCGCCGCGGTTGTTGAAGCCGATGACAGCAATGCGGATGTCACCGTTGGAGCCGGCGGCACGGGCCCAGGCAGGCAGGGCAAGAGCGGTGCCAGCGTAAAGAGTGCTGCGGAGCACATCGCGGCGTGTGATGAATTTACGGGTCGAGTTCATGGTTGGGTCGGTGTTTGGGGCTATGGATGAAAAGCGGAGGGGGCGGTCACTGCACCGAATATTCTTTGAACCTTGCCTCCAACTTATTCGGTTTTGGCTTGCCTTTTGCAAGATAAATACGGTAGCGAAGTGTGAGGCTTTCGCCTATTTTAATCGTGTGGTCGCCCTTGCCGTCCTGGTCTCCCTTCTTGAGGCCCTCGAAGTCATGCAGGCCGAAGGGATTGACCGCGAAAAGGCCGTAGTCGCGCGCGTGCCAGGTCGTGGGCGAACGGAGGTTTGAGGGATGGCTGAAGATGACGACGCCGACCGCGTTGCCCTTGGGATCGGGACCGTAATAACAGACCCAGTCGGCATGTTTGCCCCACACATCAGCGTTGCGATCAGACACGCTATTATAAGCATGGCCCTGGCCACCTACAGTCTTTTTGGAAGATGGGAGGCAAAGCGAATTGCACAGACGAATGGCCATGCTCCCCTCTTTTGTGTCGCCCATGACCACATCCACGCCCTCGCTGGCCTTGAGCGTCACATCGAAGTCGAGCAACCTCTCTCCATCAGGCAGCGCGGTGACGGTGATTTTACGCGTGTCTGCCAGCACGGGTTTCCCATCTGCGGCGACCCATTTGGTATCGGCGATGAAGGAGCCCTTGTTTCCTTCGGCCTTCGTTTCACCGAAACCCGTGTGCAGTTGTTTCCCGAAGTTCTTCAACTCACTCCAGAAGTCCACACCATTAACGCTCCCATGCGTGAACCAGAGTGAGCGATGGTGGGGGTGATCTTTGCTCTCACCCGCCACGTCTGTTTTCATCGGGAAGTTCCTCACGATGCTCTCACCCGCCGCACCGACGACCGGATACATGAACGGCCGCGGCGTGTCCTTCACGATGTATTCGCTGAAAAGCTGGCCGTCGATCTCAATACGCAAACCGGCGTCGCTGGGTTTGATCACCACGGTTTGGCTGAACAACTGCGCGGTGGTAATGGCCGAAAAAATAAGTATGGGAAAAATTCGCATGTCAATCTGGGAATGGTGGTAGAGAAGAAACGAAAATCCAGCTTAATTTCTATCACAAACCTCAGCGAATCGGCTCCGGACAGAATTTTCGACGCTGACATTTTTCGCAGAAGTCGCCCACGAAGAACTGGTCGGCGAACGCCATCAGCCCGCGAAGATGCTCCTCGTCCTCAGTGACAAAGCCAGCCTCAAAGTTCCGCCGCGTCTCCGATTTCGCGCCCATGCCCGCGCCAGTTAGATTCGCAGAACCGACGTAAGCTTTGCGACCATCCGCGATCACGATTTTCATGTGCATCCGGGGGCATAGGATGCGCTCGAAGGCATCGCTCTCGATAAACTCGGGAAATCTGTCGAAGTCTTCGCGAAAACGCGGCCCCGGTTCCTTGGCATGCACCAGGCGGATTTCCACGCCCTCGCGCAGTTTGCCCGCCAGCGTTTGCAGGAAAGGCACGAAGCGCCCGCCCTCGTGTTCCGTGAACAAGTCCTTCAAATCGGCCGTGAAGATCCAGAGAAAGCGCCGCGCCTCCGGCACGATCCCGCGGATCACGACGTCATAAGTATCGGCGTTGAGCACGAGTTGCATGGCTACCGTCAAGATTTGAGTCGAACAGGAAAATAGCGCACTGATGGAAGTCCGTCGAAATGGTCGTCCTGAGTCCATAGGATGGCACCGTGTCGCAGTGCGGTGACATAAATGATGCTGTCCGCCAATGGCAGCTGAAGCCTGGCCGCGTCCAGCGTAATCGTGAGATCAAGATCAACCACTGTCCCGTTCTGCATCGTGCTGGCAACTTGAAGCGCGGCGCTCTCCCCGCGCTCGCGAAACACCTTCTTAAAGACCTCGTAGATGGTGATGACGGGCACCACCAAGTTCTGCGGATCTTCAATCGCAGGAGCAAATACCCGGGCCCTGGAACTGCCGATGAAATACTCCAGCCAGCCGGACGAATCAACGACTGCGAGAGGCTTCATAGACGGTCGTCTTCACGGTCAATCATGGAGTCCATGCCCTTCAAAAAGCCTCTCATGGACTTTATCGGGCGCACTGGAATGAGCTCTATGCGGTCCCCATACGACATCACACGGAGCTTCTCTCCTGCCGTGAGATGAAACAGCTTTCTGATGGCCTGTGGAATGACAACCTGGAACTTGGGTGAAACGGTAACGGTGCTCATATCGATAAGCGCATCGTAATACGAATCCCTCATCGATGCAAGTCCGGGGCGCGTCGTTGTTCAGGCGAACGCCTCGGATGAGACGGCGGCGGCGCGTGGCGCGGTAGCTGCGTAGGTGGAGCGCAAAAAAAGTCCCTATTGCACATCGAGACGGTAAAATGCATGCGGGAGTTGTCAGGATTAGCGAGAAAGTGTTACGATGAGAGCCACACGGTTCATTCGTAGTGAGTCCACATACGGACGACCTTGATCACATGTTCGGCGTCATAAACCTGATACACCAGGCGATGTTGGATGTTGATGCGGCGCGAGTAGGCTCCGGCCAAATCTCCGACAAGCTTTTCGTAGGGCGGAGGATTCTGAAAAGGTTTCTTCGCGATGATGTCGAGAAGTCGTTGCGCCTGTGATTTAAGATTTGAGGACGCCAGTTTCCTGGCGTCCTTCTGAGCTTGCTTCGTGTAAACGATGAACCATCTCACCATCCGGCTTTGCTGGAGGATTTGCCGAGCGGTTCTGCCATGCCCTTGCGGATGGAGTCGCGCATACCGGGAATCGAGATGAGGTAAAGCGTCTCCTGGATGCTGCGCCAGTCTTCCTCGGACACGAGAACGGCATTGGAACGCTTGCCGGTAATTTGAATGGGCTCGTGAGAAGCGGCGGCCTCATCGAGGAGTTGGTAGAGCCTGGAGCGGGCTTGCGTGACAGGAAGCGAAGTCATGTCGAAGCGTACGGGAAAGCGTGCGGGTTGTCAAGTGGCGCGTAGCGACCCCCAGAAGCTATCCTACATGCAAAATCACAGCCATTGACTCCATCATTTTGTCAAAATTTGATGCCTGCCCCAATTTTATCGTGCCCGCCATTCCGCTGGCCGTTCACATGCGCAATCGCATGCGTCGCGCGCTTAAAACTGCCGACTTCAAACTCTATCTGACCATTCCAGCGAAAGCGTGGAAGAAACCCTGGAACTGCGACGCGCGACCCGTGGGCAGCGGAGCCAAGGCCATGGAGTATGTGGCGCGCTATGTGCAGAAGACCGCGCTGGATGCCGCGCGCATCATCAGCATCAACGAACACAGCGTGAGCTACCGCTGGACGCAGCGCGAGAGCGGCCAGACGCGCAGCACAACACTGAAAGGGCATGAGTTTTTGCGATTGTTTTTGCAGCACGTCCTGCCACGCGGCTTTCGGCGCGTGCGGCACTTTGGATATTTAAGCGCCGCGGCCAAAGATCGCTACGAGCGCCTGCGCGACTTGCTGCGCGCCGGAGCCAGCAGCATGCTGCAACTGGACAAGCCCGCCGTGTGCTGCTCCGCCTGCGGTCAGGCGATGACGTTCCTGCGCGCCATGCGTCATGCGCACCGCGCCCGACCGCCGCCCAGTGCCGCAAGCATCCCATGATCACGATTCGATCACTTTCACCCAAGTCGCGGACAACGAAACGCGCGACACTGAAAAGCGCCGATGCTCAGCGCGATGGA
>VFKE01000104.1 GCA_009885695.1 Verrucomicrobiota bacterium
AACAGAGAGATAGATTTCATGCTTGTTATTATATTGCATCGAATAAATAATGCAACATTAACAAACAAAAAAATCCTCTATCACCCCCCTTAAGTTAGTGCCATTCGGGGCTGGATACTTCGTTCATCATGCGCTTGCTCACCGGAGACCCACCGGATCAAGCGCAAGCCGCCGCCACATGGCTGGCGGAACTTCGCAACAATGGGGAACGACCTTTGGTAAGTGATCTGGTTGTCGCCGAAACATACTTCGCCCTGCAGTCGAGTTATCAGGTTCCCAGGGCGGAAGCGATTGCGGCCCTGCGTGATTTTCTCAATAGCGGTGACGTAGAGGTAACCGGTGCTGCTGCGGAGATTTTACGAACGGCCAATCTTGCCACGGCGAAACCGGGTTTCGTGGACCGTCTTATTCATGAGGCTTATGCAAAACAAAAGGCGAGCCTGATCACTTTTGAAAAATCCGCAGGGAAACTGCCGAAGGTCCAGGTTCTTTCCTGAATCGTTGGCGGCAGAGTTCTCCGGCCATGTTGATGATGTTAATCACCATGCGCTTAACATCAACTCACCCTTTTACTTTCCCAGCGCGCTTTTCCTCCCACTCCGGCATCAGCTCGCGCAGCTTGCGCTTGAGTCCAAGTTTGGTAGCGGCGGACATGCGGTCGATGAAGAGCACGCCGTTAAGATGATCGGTCTCGTGCTGGATGGCGCGGCTCAGCAGCCCATCAGCTTCGAGCACGATGGTCTCGCCGTTGAGCAAGGTGAGCGTGGCTTTCAACTTCTCCGGGCGCTTGATGTTCTCGCGCAGGTCGGGGAAGCTCAGGCAGCCCTCTTCGCTGACGACTTTCGCTTTTTCAAATTCGAGCTTTGGATTGATGAAGATCAGCGGACAGATATCCGCAACTTTTCTGTTCTCGCCGTTTACGCGGCAATAAGTGACGCATTCCTCGTCATGCGACACATCCACGATGGCGAGCTGCACCGCTGCCCCGACTTGCTGCGCTGCCAGGCCGACGCCGTGTGCTGCGCGCATGGTCTCCAGCATGTTCGCGGCCAGTGCCCGGATTTCACCGGTGATCTTCGTTACCAGCCTGCCCTTCGAGCGCAGCACGGGGTCGGGATAGTATATGATGGGGAGGATCATGGGGATATGATGCAAGACTAAGAGATTCAAGATTCAAGATGCCGCAAGCCGAAATTACGCAGTTCGCAATGCATAATTCCTGTCTTGTATCTTCTTATCTTGCATCTTGAATCTGCGCTGCGGCGCGCTGGATGCGCGCGGGGACGTCGTTGATCGACCAGCCAGCGGCCTTGAGCGCGTCCCAGACTTTCACCAGGAGACCCAGCGGCGTGTCCTGGTCGGCCTGCAACTCAAGTTTGACGTCCGGCAGCGTGGTCTTCATTTCCTTGAGCGCCACGGCGAGCACGGATTCGATGACTTCAGTGCCGTCGAGGAATATTTTCTTGTCCTTGGTGATGGAGAGAGTCTTGCGCGTTTCCTTCTGCGGAGCCGCAGCGCCGAGCGCATTGGACTGCGGGAGGCTGATCTGGAGATGGTTAGCTTTGTCCGCCTTGCTTTTGAAGGTGGTGGTGGCAATGAAGAACATCAGCAACACCACCAGGATGTCCACCAGCGGAACGATCGGGATGACGGGTGCAGGCTTTTTCTTCCGGCGAAGGTCCATGGCTCAGCGTTTGAGGGTGTCGAGCGGTGAACGGCGCACTTCGAAGTGCCGGTGGAAGTCATGGATCGCGCGTCGCAGGATGATCTCCATGCGCACGGATATGGCGTCGAGCTTCCGGCTGAAATAGCCGTGGGCGATCACGGTGGGCACGGCGACGAGGAGGCCCGCGATGGTCGTGTTGAGGGCGATGGCGATGCCGCGCGCGATTTCGCCGGGATCGGGTTCGGCGCCGGTGCCGGTGCCCAATCCGCGGAACACAACGACCAGGCCCATGATGGTGCCAAGAAGTCCGATGAGCGGGGCGATGGTGACAATGACCTCGAGCAAGGGCACGCCCGCTTCCAATCGGTGCACGATGCCGCGCGCGGCGGTCTCGCACGCTTCGTTGTTCTCCTCGCGTGTTTCGTGTTTGCCGGAGATGGCGATGATCCCGAGTTGCGCAGCCACGCTGCCGTCTGCTTCCAGAATGTTTTGCAGCGGCGAGATGTCGCCCTTGGTGGCGTAGCGTTCGATGTTGCGGATTTCCTCCTCGATCGATTCGGGAAACAAGAAGCGCCAGCGGAGCTGCAGGCCCTTGAGAATGACAAGTGTGACCGAGGCAAATGAACAGGCGATGATCATCATCATGGGCATTCCGCCTTCATTTATGAACTCAAGCAGCTGGGAGAATCCGGAAGTGGCGAGGAGGGGTGTCAGGAGCATGTTTTTAGAGACCGATAAGGAAATTAATGGTGGCGGAGAATTGGCTTTTGACGAGAGATCTCTGCAGTTCACGCGGGATGGGAGGTATCTTCGCGTCGTGGATGGCCCTTACGGCTACGGATTCCAGCACGACATTGCCTTTGTCAGAGGGAAAAACATTAATGTCCTCATACTTCACCGAACCATCGGGACTGACGAGAAATGACACGGTGAAGATGCCCGGCTTGGCGAGGTCGCGTTGCGGGCCGACTAATTTGTGCCACTTGATGCCGACTGCTTTCTGTACTTCCGCCATGTATTGACCTTCGATCGTCATGGCCGCGTTCACCGCATCTTCCGTGCCGCGGTCGCTAATGGAGCCGCGTATTTCCGCAGTGCGCGTCAGCGGCTGAAAAGCATCCTTTTCCGGGCGTGCGGTGTTTGCGACCGGGCGGGCGGAAGTGACAGGAATCGCTTTGGGCAGCGGTTCATCTTCATCAGGAGCCTTGAGCATCGGTGCGACATCAGCGACCGATCCCGCTTTGCTGACTTCCAGCGGAAGCCGGTCTTCGGGCGCTTTTGCAGGATACTCTGGAGGCGACTCTGCTTTTTTCTCAACGATAGGTTCTTCCTGTGGTGCGGGAGGCGGGTTGAACGCGCTGTCGTTCTTGGGCTGTCCGTCTTTGTATTCCCGATTTGCCAGATCCATGGTCGGCAAATTCACACCCGCGGTCGTCGGCAGTGGCACGGTGGCGTCTGGTGAAGGTGCAGATTTTGCAGAGGCAACAGTGTTACGGTCGGAGATGAAAGAGGCATTCGCCGGAGCGGCGGCGGATTCGGAGTTCTGCGAAGTGCGAATGAACTGCTGCGAATCCGGGTTCTTCTCCGGCGCAGGTTCCGGATCTGCCGGGATCACGCTCTCGGCAAACAGCATCGTGACCACGGGTTCGGCCTCCATCATTTTGCTCACGGGCTCGAAGCCCAGCCAGAGCGCCAGGCTGACATACAGCAGGAGGTGCAGCGCCAGTGAACCGGCGACACCTAAACTGAGTGGGCGTGTTTCTACAAAAGTCACAGCCCGCAACATGCATCGCGGCAGACGCTCAATCAACTTTCTTTGCGATTTCGGGAAAAAATTCCACTGGTCCGCGCATGGTGGAACAGCCATTGCTGCGCGTAGCCGCGATACGGGCCGAAGTGCTTCCATGCGAAGTCGCGCAGCGCTTTCGATGAAGGCTGACGCCGTGACTTCGCGAAGTAAAGCTCACGCAGCGCGCGCTCGATCCAGACGTCGATTGGGAACACGCCGAGCCGTTCCCAGGCGAAAAGCAGCGAGCACTGCGCGATCTTCGGCCCCACCCCCGGGAGTTCGCAGAGCTTTTCCATGGCCGCCGCATCATTGAGCTTTTCGACCTCATCCAGATCAAACGCGCCCTTCGCGATCAGCACGGCCGTTTGATGGAGGAATTTCGCGCGATAGCCCAGCCCGCAGGCACGAAGCGCGGACTCGCCCGCACGCGCCAGCGCATCAGGCGTGGGATAAGAGAACAGCTCCACACCGTGAATCGTGGCGATCTTGGTTCCGAAACGGGATCGCAGAGCCAGCGATATCTGCCGGATGTGCGCCACCTGCTTGAGTGATGATGTGATAAAGCTGGCGAGGCATTCCCAGCGCGGCTGTCGCAGGATGCGCAGCCCCGGCGCGAACTTCAAAGCGCGCCGCAGCGGCTTGTCGCCCTTCGGCAGCGTGCGGCGGATTTTTTTCAGATCGTGATCCAGCGCCAGGTAGCGGCGCGCGAGTTCTGCGCCCCCCTCATGGACGCACAGCGTGTCCGGCTTCGGCTGCGAGACGATGAGCGGCTGGTCACCCACCAGGCTAAAGAATATCTCATCCTCACGGTGCCAGTGGAAGACCTGTCCGCTGTCGAGCGTGGCAGCGAGATTAAAATCTTCGACAACGAGCGTATCCGTGGCATCCACAGCCGCACTCTGACGCGCCCAATGCTGAACACAAGTCCTTGTGCCCTGTCTCACTTCGCACGAACATGAAAGCCCATCTCCTCTTTGCCCTTATGAGCGCCGTCACATTTTCCGCCGCCGGTCCTTCATCCGCTGAAACCGCCCTGTTCGGTGGAGGCTGTTTCTGGTGTGTCGAGGGAACTTTTCAAATTGTGCCCGGCGTGACCAAGGTGGTCAGCGGCTATGCCGGCGGGCATGTGAAGAATCCAACTTACAAGCAGATCTGCACCGGAGAGACCGGCCATGCTGAAGTGGTGCAAGTGACCTTCGATCCGGCCAAGGTGACGTTCCGCGACTTGGTGGATCTGTTCTGGCATATGCACGATCCCACCACGCTGAACCGCCAGGGCCACGACAGCGGAACGCAATATCGCTCGGTGATTTTTACCACCAGCGAGGCGCAAAAGAAAGATGCCGAGGCGTCGATCGCCGCGCATCAAAAGGAATTCGGCGGTGGCATCGTCACCGAGGTCAAAGCGCAGCCGAAGTTCTACCCCGCTGAGGATTCCCATCAGAACTTCGTGAACGACAATCCCAACCAGGGCTATGTCTGTTCAGTGGCCAAGCCCAAGATCGAAAAGTTCAAAAAGAAGCTCGCCGAGATCGCGGCGAAGCAGGGGAAAAAATAGCGCCGGCTTCGCATCCGAGAGGCGCGTGTAAAAGCGCGATATGATCTCGAGTGGCGAAAGTGATCATGCTTTCGAGGCCATCTTGCGCAACGCACTTTCCGTCTTCTCAAGCAGGCCGTGCCGGTCTTCGTAGTCCTTCATAAGCGCGGTGAGTTCGCGGAAGCATTCCTTTTGCACGGCATTCAATCGGCGGACAGGCAGCCGCGCACAGATTTGACCTGCGTCATCGTAGCCGGCTTCATCTTAGATGGAAATGAGCGGATGCAATGCCCACAGGCCAGAAATGGTGGCGGGCACAATGACCGTCCTCTTCTTGCGCTCGAACAAGGCTCTTTTTTGCATCGGAAAATGACACAGGCCGATTGAAATGCAGTGCGCTCCGGCGTAAGAACCGGTCCGCCTCATGCCACTCACCACTCAACCGCTCACCATTGCCGGACGTTCGTTCCGTTCGCGCCTCATGTTGGGCACGGGAAAATTCTCCTCTGGCGAGGCGATGCGCGATGCGCTGGAAGCCAGCGGCTGCGAATTTGTCACCGTCGCACTGCGACGAGCCGATTTGTCCGGGAAGAAGGATCCCTTTGCCAACATCCTCGAATTCATCTCCAGCGAGCGTTACCTGCTCCTGCCCAACACCAGCGGCGCGATGAATGCCGAGGAGGCTGTCCGTCTAGCGAGACTCGCCGTCGCCGCTGGTTTGCCGAACTGGGTGAAATTAGAAATTCATCCCGATCCGCGCTATCTCCTGCCCGATCCGATTGAAACACTCAAGGCTGCGGAAATCCTAGTGAAGGAGGGCTTCATCGTGCTGCCTTATATCAACGCCGACCCCGTGCTCGCGAAACGCTTGCAGGATGTCGGAACCGCGACCGTGATGCCGCTTGGTTCGCCGATCGGTTCGCATCAAGGCATCACGACGCGCAAACAGATCGAGATCATCATCGAACAGGCCACCGTGCCTGTGGTGGTCGACGCCGGTATTGGTGCACCGAGCCACGCGGCGGAAGCGATGGAGATGGGTGCGGACGCCGTGTTGGTGAACACGGCCATCGCCATCGCCAGTGATCCTGTGAAAATGGCCGCGGCTTTCAAGGCCGCCGTGGGAGCGGGCCGCACGGCGTATGAACTGGGCATCGCGAACGTGAGCGATCTCGCCTCGCCAACCAGTCCGCTGGCGGCGTTTTTTTCATCGCGCTCCTGACGACTTTTTGATGGGGGTCGGGACGGCACATTGTGTTGTGCTGCGGCGATGACTTTCGGCTTGAATCCCGCAGGCAGTTTCATGCCCTTCTCCGCGTCCTCAGCTTTTTGGCCCTCCTTGTAATCCTTCGGCTGGAGCTGGACGACATGTTCCGCACCCATTACCGTGCCGCCGTTAATCTTATGCGGGTTGAGTTCAACCGGGGTCCGCTGATCACTCGCTGATTCAGACTTTCCACACGCGAGCAGCAAGAGAATGAGGCAAGTGCAGAGCAGTGTTTTACGAAGCTTGGCTGGCTTCATTCATCCGCGGCTGGCGGGTCCAACATTCCCAGAGCATCCCAAGTCACCGCAGCGTCGAGAGATGTCACAGAGAATAGGAAATAGAAGCCCGCTGATTTTCTCCGTGTCTCGCCCGCTCCACTGATTTTACTTCCCCGTCTTGGCCGCCCCTATTCCGATCTCAACTGTCGGCTCATCGGGATCGCTCATGGGAATTTCCGTCAGCCTGCCGCCGTCGTCCTTAAAATCCATCCCGACCGACCAGATTAAGCCGCGTTTTGCTTCGTAGCGCAGCGCTTCACCGGAGAAGCTGTCCAGCGGCACGGTTGACAGATAGCGCGGCACCAGATTTTCAAGCTTCGCCGGTAAATGCCTTTCCCGCTGCACATAACGACGAACACCAAAGAGCGCCATGACAAGCTCGTGACGCGTGCGAGTTAGCGCACTGCGATCCAGCAGGGACGCGTAGGCGCGAATGCGCGTGGCAAAATAATCTTCACCCGATCGGTTTGCTCCGCCATCAAGTCCTCGCGACAGCAAGCGGTTTTCGACCTGGCTGGCACGCGAGAACGCCGTGCGGCCCGCTTCATTCTTCAACTCACGAAAACTTCCGGCAAGAAGTCGCAGCGTTGTATTGGGCTTGAAGAAAATCCGCGATCCCGAGCGCGCGGGCAGATACCACAACGGGATTGGTGGTTCATCGCCCTCGGGACCGAACAGCAGTTTACGTTCGAACATATAGAAGCCGTCCATCGCCTCGGTGAGGTGTTCTGCGGTGGGAGCCCACTGCTTGAACTCCTCCTCCTGCAAGCGGCGCAACTGTTCGTCATCAAGTTGAGTGAGCGACAGGAGTCGAGCGAGCGCCCGGGCTCCGTGTTCCTGAAATTCCAAGGCACGGTCCATGAAATTCGGCCAGGCATCGATCTGCACGATGAGATGAGCCAGCACAAGCAGGTTGCAGGCGGAAAGAAATGCCGGTTCCTCATGTCCGCAGCGGGCTAGATACGCGCACTCAGCCTCATTCAACAACATCACCGCAGACCAGGCGGTATCGGCGGCAAAATTCTCGATCTTCCATAACGGACTGCGTGGCTCCCATTCCTCCCATTTTTCCTCGAGCAAATCCCGCATGTTATCCAGCACCGGTCCATGCCGGTCGAGCAACTCACCGACCCTTTCAATATCCTCCGTCCACGGCGACAGGGCGGCTGGATCGGTGGTGGAAACCTTGGCGGCGGCGGTCAGCATCGCCTTCATCCGGGCCGGCGCGGAGAGATCCTGCTGCTGCTGGAGAAAAACTGGCCGGCGCAGGTCGTCATCCCACGGCACGGGTTCGTCGCGCAGGTAGGCGAAGGTAATGATGAACACAACCACCATCATCATCAGGGCGAGCGTGAGCGGTTTCGGTGAACGCCATGCCACAAGACGGCGGCTCTGGTTGTCACTTGAAACAACTGTCTCAGCCGCAGCAGACGATCCTTCTTCTGGATCGGGTTCGCGGTTTTGATTGAAGTCCATGCCGCATGGATCATGGCATGCGCTCCGCGCCTTGCAACGCAGATACTGTTGCACAAAACAATTTCAAGATGCTTTCCTTAGACACATTGCATTCACCCCTTTTACTCTGATGATGTGGAGGATCAGCCGGAGATCTCATAAATCCGCCCACGCCTGCCGCACAAAACGAATCAGATTCCCGCTTGCGATGCCTTCAACGTCCGCCTGCGCGTAGCCGCGGCGGGCTAACATTTCAGGTAGGCGTGTGAGGTCGGCGATGGTGTCGAGATCCATGGGTGTCTGTTCAATGCCGAAACCACCGTCGAGATCGGTTCCAATGCCGGAGTGATTGGCGTTGCCGGCGAGTTGGCAGACGTGATCAATGTGGTCGGTGATGGCCTCGAGCTTCAGTCCGCTGTCACGCGGTGTGGTTTTTCCGCGAGTCCATCCCGGTGTCATCATCCAGGCATCGAGGGCGGCATTGATCACGGCCCCGCGCTCGATGAGCGCCTTCATTTGCTCGTCCGAAAACTGGCGCACGTCCGGCACGAGGGCACGGCTGTTCGAGTGACTGGCCCATACCGGCCCGCTGAAAATCTCCAACGCCTCCCAGAAACTTTCATCCGAGAGATGGGTGACATCCAGGATCATGCCGAGGCGATCCATTTCTTTGATCAGGTCACGTCCGCCCGGTGGGAGACGGCCCCTCATGTCGTGACCCATGGCGTATCGACAGACGCCGTAGTGAGCAGGGCCGATGGCCCGGAGTCCTTGCTCCCAATGCTTCTCCAAGTGGCCAACGGTGCGGATGGAGTCTGCTCCTTCCAGGCTGAGGATGTAGCAGATGGGTTTACCCTCCGCAGGCTTGCCATCTGTCCAAAGGGCAACAGCCTCATTGAAACTTTTCAGGTCTTTGATCTGTCGCATTTCACCGCACTCTTCCATGGCGTGATACCACGAAAGCTGAGCCTGCGTCTCGGCCCATGCCTGCTCGGGCGAGGCCCATCCCGCGAAGGGCGGCGGCCCTTTCATGCATCCAGCGATCTGAGTGGCCACGCACAGCCCCACGTTTCCCTTGCGCATCTCAGGAAACGCAACCGTTCCGGCAGCACGACCATTGATATCCGTCATGCCCTGCTCCTTATGCCGTAGCGTGTGCACCGGCAGTCGGAGATCGCGATTGTAAGGCGCGAGGGCATTGATGCTGAGATCGAGATGGCAGTCGAAGGTGAGCATGGTGGCGCAAGTGAGACAGATCGGGCCTACTTCGCGCCTACGGGCTCGAGCTTTGGCTTGGGTTGTGCCTTGGGTTTAGCTGGGAGGCCTTGACCGGGTTTAAGGTCGAGGTTTTTCAGCAAGTCTTCAGCCGTGATCACGGACTCCACGCCGCCCGATGGAACTTCGACCTTGGCGCTCCAGAGGAGCGCGTTTAGCACCAGTTTCCGCTGGTCTGCATTTCCCCAGCCTTGGTGATAGTGGCCGCCGGTGAAACCGAATCCACGACCGCCATCCGGGCGCTCGGCAGCCCATGCCACGTGTTGTTTTTCCTTGTTCTTCACGGACTCGCGCACGGCCGGATTTCCGCTGTGGTGTCCGTCTGGGCGGCTTATCGTCGAGTCTGGAGCTACATCACTGAGGATGGGTGTCACGCCCTGCATACCCTTCCGAAAGCGCATGTAAAAATACCACTCATCATTGGTGGAGAAAGGCTTCACGCCATTGGCGATCGGATGTGCGGGGAACTCTTTGAAGGAGGCGTCCCAGTGCGGATTCACGCTCCAATTGATTTCAAAACAACCACCCATCCAGTCGATGAATTCCTTGTTCCCCTTCTCAATAATGGGTTCCACGGCGTAGTGCACGGTCACGAACCCACAACCCCGCTTCATCTCCACATCCAGTTGCTGAAGCCTGTTCTCTTGAAGGGCGGGGTGTCCGCCACCGCCGTCGCAGTAAATCAGGATCGTGTCCGCTTTTGACAGCTCTTCCTGAGACGGCCATTCACCATTCAGATGATGCTTCACCTCCACCAGCGAGCCTGCACTTTCCTCCAGGCACTTTTTAAAAAGCTGCACACCTGCATTATGCTCATGCTGCCCCGGTCCATGGCTGGGCTTGCCTGCGATGAGGATAATGTTTTTCTTGTCCGCTGCAAAAGACAGCGAGCTGGCAAGTAACGTGGCGGCAAGGACGGAAGGAATAAACTTCATGATTGATGTCGGATGATGCCAGAGAACGGTCCGGAAGCGCCAGCTTTTTCATTTATTTCTCGCCTAACTGCCAGGAATTCGCTTCCGCTCCCCGCGCACCGCACCCGCTCCGGACTTGCATCGGAGCCTGGGAGTGAGGGGCATGTCGTCGCGGGTGGCTCGGCGACGTGAACAAAAGCCGGACGCAACGCAGCAGCACAGCGCGGTGAAGACGAAGTGGTGCTCGTTGGCTTTCATGGATTCTGAGAGCTTGAGGGCTTACCCTCCCGACTAACTTGACTGGAGTTACTCTCCGTTCTGCATCCCGCACGCCGTGGATTGTCTGCTAAAAACAGAAATTGGACAGGATTTACATGACGAACAGGATTCAAAGCAAGGCGCTCACGATAAGAGCGCGCGCGCCCAGCGGATGAAGATGAGTTTCTTCGCAAACCCATCCTGTTAATCTTGTTAATCCTGTCTAAAACCCGCCCCTTGAGGTTTCCAGGCTTACCGCTTGAGCTTTTCCGTTGAAAAAACTGCGAAAGTCTCCGCCGCGTGTTCACGGCTGCGGCGGTGGGCCGCCACGGCATCCAGCGTGTTGGGAGTGGCCTTTTCCACGGCCTGCTCCAGGACAAGATGCGGGCGCATCTGACGGGTGTGAAGCCAGTCCGTGAGACGGGCGTAGTCGATGTCACCGGCGGCGCTGAAGACCTCAGTCCAGGTGCCTTTTTCCGACTGGCGCAGATGCAGCTCGACGATACGGCTGCCGTAGTGCTCGACCGCATCAAACAAGGCGACCTGCGAATCCCCGCAGCCGCGAAAGACCCAATGCGCATCGAGGCAAAACTTCACGAGCGCCGGGTCGGTGGCGGTGAGCATGTGATGAAACTCGCGCGCACCCTCGCGCAGTTCGCTATTGTGATTATGATAGGCCAGGGTCAAGCCCAGCTTGCTGAGTTCTGCCGCGAGTTGATTGAGCGCGGATGATTGGGTGAGTAGTTGCACGTCGGTCTTGTTCTCGCTGCCGCCCCACTTGATGGGCGAGGGATTGGTGACCACGATTTTCACGCCCGCCTCGACGGCACGGCGGGCGATGCTCAGCACGTCCACGATGCTCGACTTCGCCTGCTCCGACACATGCAGCGTGCTGTTCACATAGATGGAGCGCATCTCCAGCCCGTGCGCCTTCAATCGCCCACGGAGGCCCTCAAACTCAGCGGCGTTCTTGATGATGGGCTCGTAGCCTTGCAGGCCGGTCGCCGCAATGTCAGCCAGCGCCTCATCACTATGAATCGTGAAGACCTTGCCGCCGCGCCCGGCAAAAGTGCCCCACGGATAGGTGTTCGTGGCGAGGTGCAGCGTCTCTTGCGATGCCGCACGGGTGAGCGCGGATGAAATGGCAAAGGCGGAGGTGGTGGCTAGAAATGAGCGGCGGTTCATAGGATGGTGGAGATGGAAGGGAAACGTTCGGCGGGGTACAAAGCTGACGGATTGCCAGGCTGAGTGATGCAAGCGTGAAGAGGGTAACGGCAAAATAACCGGGCAAGGGCGCAGCTTGAGTTCATGAATTCTTCGTGGGTTTTGGCTGCTACAATTTGTCGAAAAAGCTGACACAGCCGACGGCACAGGGCGCTTCGTTTTACGGTGGGCGAAAGATAAAAAGTAAAAGGGGTCTGTCAAGAATGGCACTGAAATAAGCAATCAAGCAGCGTGAGCGGCATCGTCTGTTGGGTCAACAGAGCATGCTTGTTCTGGCGGTCATTGCAGACGTGCGGCTCCTTGGATCCGGGGCGTTTGATGACGGGATCATCGGCGATGGTGCGCAGTGGCCCGGCGCTCAGGATGAGGTGGCGCACGAGATTATACGCGCTCATGTGCGTGAGCAGCTCGCGCGCGATGTTGTGCGATTTCTTGCAGCGCAGGGTGTCCATGCGCTGGCTTGTTTTGATGTTAAAGCTCACCAGCGTGCTCTGGAGCGGTTTAAATAATTTCGTAGCC
>VFKE01000117.1 GCA_009885695.1 Verrucomicrobiota bacterium
AAATATCCGAAGCTCTCCCCGGCAGCCGCGAAGCGAAACCGCAGAAAATACCGCCCTTCGCCCAGCCCATGAAAAAGCCCCGCACTTTCGCTTCGCGGCTGCGCAACACGAGATGCGGCTACGAAGAGATGCTACGAAGGACTGCGTCCCGCACTCGCGTTCGCAGCCCCCGTAGCCGCGTTCGTAAGAACGCGGGAAATATCCGAAGCTCTCCCCGGCAGCCGCGAAGCGAAACCGCGGGAAATATCGAAGCTCTCCCCGCGTCCTTTCACCGCGCGATCAATAGCAGCGGTTGCGCGGATAGTAGCAGCGCGGACCGGAGGAATACGAAAACGAATAGCTGGGATAAGCGTGGACCGGGGGCGGATAGTAATAGGTTGGGGCGCGGTCATAATATGCCGGTGCTGGGCGCGGGTAACCGTAACGGTAGTTGTCATCGGCGTAACCGAGGGCTGAGCCGGCAATCGCGCCGATCACTCCGCCGATGGCGGCACCTTCCAGCGGGCGTCCGCTCTGGTTGCCGATGATGGCACCAGCGATTCCGCCCGTGGCTGCACCGAGCACGCCGCCTGTCGCCTGTCCGGGACCGCCATAGTAGGGATAGGGTGCGACACAGGAGCTCAGGATGAGAGCGGCACCGAATGCGAGGCAGGCGAGGGGAGTGGATATTTTCATGGTGAAGCGACAGAGGTTCGGGGAGCTTGGACGCGCCCCGCAGCGGAGTATTCAATCATTCTGCACAACGGATTATTGTGGGTTCGCGTCCGTTTGTGACAGCACTCTCAGGCTTCTTTCAATGAGAAGACCTCAATCTTGTCGGGATGACCTTTCACCTCGTGGCTGCCGCGGGGTTCGAACAAGTCACGACCCGGCAGCCAGTCCACCACAAACGCGGCACTGGCCAGCACGCCGGTGTCGAGCGGTCGCGTGAGACTCTCGATGCGAAAGACGATGTTCACCGCGTCGCCCACGGCGGTGTTGATGCCCTTGCCCATCGCTCCCATCGCGGCATCTCCAACATGCAGGCCGACCCGGCAGTCGATCGAAATGTTTTTCTGCGCCTTGAGCATGAGCCGGGTGGGGGAGCTGCTGGAGGCTTCCGCGTTGCGCAGTGCGCGGGCGGCTTCCACGGCCTTGGTTCGAATGTCCGGCTCCGTGCCGTGCCAGTAGGCGAAGACGCAGTCGCCGATGAATTTGTCGATCGTTGCACCAGCCTTGCGCATGATGGAGTTGCAGTCGGCATACCACTCGCGCAGGAGGTCGCCGACCTCCCCGGCGGCGAGCTGCGCACTGAGCGCGGTGAAGCCGCGCAAGTCAGCCACAATGAGCGTCACCGGCCGGGTGACGAGCTTGACCGGCGCCCGCCGAAGCACCTGGGTGGTCATCCCAATCTCAGTCGCATCATGCGGCGCACCGTCGTCCTGGCAGAAAAGCAGGAGATTGGTGCCAAACTGCACCCGGTCGCCGTCACGCAGCACGCGCGCGGTGGTCAGCGCGGAGTCGTTCACATAGGTGCCGTTCGCACTGCCGAGGTCCACCAGCCAGAAGTGACCGCCTTCGCGCCGGATGGTGGCGTGCTGCCGCGAGACCCCGCTGTCGTCGATCTTGATCGTTACCTCGTCGCCACGGCCGACGAGGTTGAATTCCTCGAGGTCGTAAGTTTTGCCGGTGGCCAGTGCTTTGAGGTGCGTTCCCATGAGTCGTTTGACAACATCTTTTGAATCGGACTCACGCATCAATGTCAAGCTGCCGTTTGGAAATTGTCGTTGGGTAATCGACTAACTGTTTCTCCCGATGAAGGACGAGATGCCTGTTATCAGGGAAGCACTGAATAAATCCATGAAATGAAATTTATCCGCAGATTTCGCAGATTTACGCAGAATAAGGACACGTATTCCTCTCTGCATCCGTGAAATCTGCGGATTCTGCGAATTATATCAGTGATTCCTTTGCGCGAAATGGCCGCTGGCATGAGCGTGTTTTTGCGTCATCTTGACAGATGATGCGCTGGCTTGCCATGGAATTTTCCGTCTGCCTTTTGGGACCGGCATTGTTTGCCCACACGGTGCCAACCATCACCGTGGAGGCGCAGTTCAGTTCCAGTCGTGAAATCACGCTGCGGGTGAATCTTGATCCGAGGCTTTTCCTCTCGGCGCAGCCCGCCACACTCCCGCCGCTGCCCGCGACATGGTGGTTCGAACAGAATGATGAATCACGCGCCACTTCACTGGCCACTGCACGAGATTACATTGAAAAAAATATTCGATTTCAGGCAGGCGCTTCCCGGCTCGAGGGTGGATGGAAGTTGGTCGCCATAGACAGCGCGTCAGCCTTCCCGCTCGGTCCCAACAGCGCGGAAACCCATTTGCTGGCAGAACAGCGCGGTCCTTTGCCCGATGATGCGGGTGAATTCAAAGTGACGCTGGATCAGCGCGCCGCCGTTGGGCTGATTCTGCTCAATAGCACCGAGGGCAAGCCGGAGCGTTATCCGCAGGCGATTTTCCCAGGCGAGTCCAGCCGTGGATTCAAACTGCCGGAGCGGACAAAATCGGCTGTGGAACCGGCGTCAACCGTGGATTGTTCACTGGCACCGGCCGGTTGTTGCGAAGGGGTTGCAGAGTTTTGTCTGGCTGGATCACGCCACTTCTCGGGTGATCATTTGCTCGTTGCGCTGGCGCTGGCGATCGTGTTTCGCGCGCGCATCATTCCCGGCGCGGTCATGATTGCGGCGTTTCAAGTTTTTCACGTCATCGCGGCGCTGGCGGTGACGGGTGCTTGGTTGCCGGATGCGCCGTTCTGGATGCTGGCTTCGGGATGGATCGCGCTGGCGGCGGGATTCTTACTGTCGCACCAGCGCCAACTGTTCCGGGCGGCGGTTTGTTTTTCTGTCGCGGGTCTCTGTCACGGTCTGAATGTGCCCCACCTTCATCTGGCGGGGACGGATGGCATGGTTGTTTTCCGTGATTCCGGACTGACTGGCGCGATGCAGCTCGCGGTGCTGATTCTGGCAAGCTTGGTCGCTGCCGTGGCTTCACGCAATCGGCGGGGCGACAAGGCCGGGATGCTGCCCTGCTGAGAAAAAATATGGGATAAAGGAAGGCAGGAGGCAGGAGGCAGGAGGCAGGAGGTCGTTGCGTCAATGGGGAAGGGAAGTGGGATGGAAGTGGCTCATGCGGTCCTCCGCATGAATGAAAACCCCGCGCCGCGTTCGCCGCCCCGCAGCCCTTCGTAGTCCCCGAAGCCCTTCGTAGCCGCGTTCGTAAGAACGCGGGAAATATCGAAGCTTCCGCCGCTGCGAAGTGAAACCGCCGGAAGTATCGCCCTTCGCCCAGCCCATGAAAAAGCCCCGCACTTTCGCTTCGCGGCTGCGCAACACGAGATGCGGCTACGTAGTCGCGTTCGTAGCCGCGTTCGTGAGAACGCGGGAAATATCGAAGCTTCCGCCGCTGCGAAGTGAAACCGCCGGAAG
>VFKE01000004.1 GCA_009885695.1 Verrucomicrobiota bacterium
AAACCTTTTTTCCAAAGCGAAATGGCGCGAGAACGCAGCTCATCAAGTTGAAGGGGGGAAAGGGTGCGGGCATCTCTTTGTTTCATCCGATGAAGATAGCCTAACCCTAAAAAATATCACTACTTTTTATTGCCTGGTTAATAGCTGCGTTCCCCTCACGCGGGAGGGGATGTCCGCAAACCACGCCAATGAGCCATCGCAGGAAGATCATTTTTTGATCGCCAGACGGCGGAGGAATGTTAAGCTCTGTTAATTAAATCGTGCGCCCGATCTTCTTTCAGCTTTCGATCTTCATCATCGGACTCTTGCTCTCGAGCTGCGGGTCTGCGCCATCTTATCAATATCGGCATGTGCCTGGTAGAAGCGCCATTCTAACACCGCGCGGCGCGATGGTGCCGATGGATGCTCCTGAGGCGGTGAAGCGGGCCATCGCCGCCGGAAACCACCTCGCTGGTAAACCCTACATCTATGGCGGCGGACATCGTTCCTTCGTCAGCAAGGGCTACGACTGCTCGGGCACCGCGTCGTTTGTGCTGCATGCCGCGGGCGCGCTCTCCAGGCCGATGGCTTCAGACGAGTTCCGTAAATACGGCGCGGCAGGTCCAGGAAAATGGATCACGGTTTATGCCAAACGCGGTCACGTTTTCCTGTCAGTCGCCGGTCTGCGCATGGACACGGGGTGGAACGGCGAACGCGAAGGGCCGCGCTGGAGCACGATGAGCCGGCCCGCGAAAGGCTGCGTGCTGCGTCATCCGCCGGGATTGTAGCGAGACGATTCCAGTCCCATGTGGCAGTAACGCGCTGGATGATGTGCAAAGGTGTTGAAGCCGACACCAGTCTCGACTTAACTTCTCAGGTATGTTCTGGCGCCTCTTGACCATCTTCATCATCCTATTCTGGATGGTCATGATCACGCTGCTGGTGCGGGTAACTTACTTTCCCGAAGGATCCCAGTTCGCCCAAATGCCACCGAGCATCGTGCTAAAGATGTTTCTCGATCGCGGCGCTTCCGGCAAGCAGTTGCATCTTTATCACGGGGAAAAGAAAATCGGACATGTCACGCTTGACGTCCGACGAATGCCCGAGGCGCAGTCACCGGATGATTACACATTGTTGCTTACCGGCTCTATGGACGGGGGTGCGCTGCCGGACGTCGCAAGCTCCCTCAACTGGCGTCTGAACATCAACCTCCGCGAGGCGCAGCGCTGGGCCGGCGCTGCCGGACAGGTAAGGATGCCGGGCGATGGCTTGTTGTTGGATTTCAAATGGCTGGAGGGCAAGCCCACACCAGCATTCACTCTGCAGCGCAGGGGAGTGTTACAGGCGGATGACGGTCTATTGCAGCCCATACTCGGTCAATTTAACGCCAGCCCCGGCGCGGCGCAGGATGATATGTTTAAGGTGTCGGCACGCGAAGGCACGATGAAAATTGCCGGGCAGAAATGCAAGGGCTACGTCATCGGATTCAGTGTCATGGACCGGTATAAGGCCACGGCCTTTTTCACCGAGGAAGGGAACCTGGCTTTGATGGAACTGCCCGACGGTTACCGTGCGCTGGAGCCGAACATTCACGGTTTGGTGCCTGATGACCCGGAGGAATAAAGCTGGCAGTTGATAGCTGAAGGTTGATGGCCGATAAGAACCATTCAGTTTCTATCGGGGCCAAATCCCGGGTTATCAGAAAAATACTCTCAGCATCAAATTCACCACTGTGATTGAAACAATCGACCTCTCCATGGACTACGGTTCAGTCCGTGCTCTCGATGGATTGTCGCTCAATATACAGCAGGGAGAATTTTTTGCGTTTCTCGGACCGAACGGCGCGGGCAAGACCACCGCCATCAAGCTTCTCACCGGACTCATGACCCCCGCGCGTGGGACAGTGCGTATCTGCGGTCATGACATGCAGACCGACACCCTGCGCGCCAAGGCGGCGCTGGGCTACGTTCCCGACGTGGTCGTGTTTTATGAAAAGCTGACGCCGCTCGAGTTCATGCGTTTCATTGCCGACGTATTCGAAGTGGATGAAGACCGCGCCGTGGCATCACGCGTCCGACTCTTTGCCAAATTCGCGCTGGATGACTGCGCCCATGAGCGCATTGAAAACCTGAGCCACGGCACGCGCCAGCGGCTGGCCATCGCCAGTGCCCTGTTGCATGAGCCCAAGGTCTTCATCATCGACGAGCCGATGGTCGGGCTGGATCCCATTCATGCCCGCATCGTGAAGCAGGAACTTAAGGAGCGCAGCCGCGCCGGTATGACCGTGCTAATGAGCACCCATCTTCTAAATATCGCCGAGGAAGTGGCCGACCGCATCGGTATCATCCACAAGGGTCGGCTCATCGCCCTGGGAACGATGGACGAGCTGCGCCGGTTGCATGAGAACCATGGCAAACGTCTGGAGGAAATATTTCTCAGTATGGTGACGGAGGAGGGGGCATGAGCCTGGTTCCGCACACCATCGTGGTGGATGTGAGCGCCGCTCCCGAAGAGGTGGTTGCGCAAATCATCGACGGATTGAAATCGGACTGAAGATGCCTGAGATCACGATTCATTTTTGGGGCTGGGATGCGTCTGTTCTATCCAGAGCAGTCGCTGAACTGGCCCGCGGCTGGGGCGGGGGAGAGCTCGATCTTACCCGTACCGCCGTCATCGTTCCGACCATGGAAGCTTCGCGGCGTCTGCGCGAAGCTTTGGCGATCGAGGTTTCATCGTGCGATGGTGCCGTGGTCGCACCGCATGTCTGGCATCCGGAAAGCGCATTGGACTGGAACAAACCGGAGCAGGGAATCGCCTCCGCCTTGCAGGAGCGCCTCGCATGGTCGCAGGTGCTCATGGAGGCGAAGCTTGACAAACTTTCCGCGCTGTTCCCGCAGCCACCGGAGGAGATTTCACCGGCGTGGGCCACGTCCGTGGCGGAGACACTGCGCGCCTTGCGTCATGCCCTGGGCGCAGGCGGATTCACCTTGGATGCCGCACGACGCGCCCTGGCCGGATTTGACGCGGAGTCGCGCTGGCATGATCTGGTCGTGCTGGAGGCAGCCTGGTTGAAAATATTGCGTGTGTGGAGGCTGGATGATGGGCAGGAGATGAAGCGCGCCGCCGCCCACCGGCCCATGCTGCCGGACGGGGTGAAGCGCGTCCTGGTGTTTGCCGTGCCGGATGCGCCGCCCTTGTTCAAGCTCTGGCTGGAAAAATTGCCTGATGCCATCGAAGTGCAAATTTTCGTGCAAGCTCCCGAGTGTGAGAGCGCGAAATTTGATGCGCTCGGCGCACCGCTCGTTTCCGCGTGGGGCGATGACGCGGGTCAGGTTCTGCCGCTGCCTGAAGCGCAGATGCACCGTGCCGCAGGGCCGGAGGATCAGGCGCGGCGCGTGGCTTCTTTGCTGACGGAACTCGCCACGCGCGGATGCAGCGTAGCAGTCGGCGCCTGCGACGCCGCACTTAACAGCGTCATCGAAGGCACGCTGAGCACCGGGGGCGTTCGTGTTTTTAATCCAGCGGGCCGAGCGGCGCGGCAGCATGTGCTCGTTCAGGTGCTGCGCGATGGCTGGCGCGCGAAGCATCAACCCGCGTGGCGCGCGTGGCTGCCGTTTCTGCGGCATCACGATGTCCTGCAGGCGCTCGGCGCCGCGACGGGCGTTCTGTCAGTCGATATTCTCAAACAGCTTGATGATTTTCATGCCAAGCATCTGCCTGCGACATTGGAAGATGCGCTTGAGCTGAGTACTTCGGACGTCAGGTTTAAAGAACTGCATGCCGTTTTACGGGAAGTTGTCACGCGTTCCGAATTGTGGGCGCGCCCTTCGTGCGCGGAGGCGGTGCGGGCTTTTCTCGAATGGATTTACGGAGCATGCGAGTTCGACTCGGCCAAGGAAAGCGACCGGCATTTTGGCGACTTGTTCAGCAAGGCTTTCAGTCTCGCCGCCGAAGTAGATGCGTCGGGCGGAGGTGCGGAATGGTTCAGCGTCGCGCTGGATGCGCTGGAGGAGATGCCTCTCGGAGATGTGCATGGTGAGACGGATCTTGTTTTGCACGGCTGGCTGGAGCTGCTCTGGGAACCATCACGCGGTCTGGTCATTGCCGGTGTCAATGACGAGCACCTTCCTGGCGTCATTGCCGTGGACGCGTTTCTTCCCGACGCTTCACGCGAGAAGCTGGGACTTGCCTGCCAGTCGCGCCGCCGGGCGCGCGATGCCTATTTGCTGCGCGCCATGGGAGAGCAACGCCGCGGGGATGCAGGTCTGCATGTAATATTCGGGAGCATGAATGCCGACGGTGAAGCGCTGCGGCCATCGAGGCTGCTGCTGGATTGCGAGGACAAATCACTGCCATCACGCGTGCGGCATTTGTTTCCCGATGAGAAGGCCGCCGCGTCCAAGGAGCCACGACCGTCGCGATCCCTGGCATTTACACTCAAGCCGGAACTTAAAAAATGGAAGGGCGGAGAAGTTTCACCATCCCAGCTCAAGGAATACCTCGATTGTCCCTTTCGCTTCTATCTAAAAAAAGTTCTTAAACTCAAGGCGGTGGACAGCGGTCAGCGCGAACTGTCGCCGGGCGATCTCGGCAACGTGATGCACGATGTGTTAAAAGCATTCGCGGAAAGCCCGGTAGCGCACTCGCATCATGCGGGTGAAATGGGGGATTGGTTGGTGAGGGAACTGGATAATCAAACGACGACCGCCTACGGCACGCAGCCCTTGTTTTCCGTGGCCTTGCAAATCGAATCCATGCGCCAACGTCTGCGCAAGTTTGCCGAAGTGCAGTCGGAGACCCGCGCGGAAGGCTGGCGCATCATTGCTGCGGAGGAATCCATCACCCCGGAGTGGGGCGTGACGCTTGGAGAGGTGGCGTTGACCGGGAAGATTGACCGCATTGACCGGCATGAGAAAACCGGGGCACTGCGGGTGATTGACTACAAGACTTCGCAATCAGAGCGCGGTCCGGTCGGAGGACATGTAAAGAAAGCAAAAAACAGTGATCTCGAAGATGAAGATATCCAGTGGAAGTGTTTTGATGACGCGCATGAAAAGCCCCAGCGCTGGCTGGATTTGCAGCTTCCGCTTTATGCACTGGCCGTGACGGCGAAATATCCGGAAGCACCGTCCGTGGATGCCGCTTACATCTGCCTGCCGGCCACGGTGGATGGCATTGAATTGAAGGAGTGGAAACGCGATGCGAAGTCTGGCGCGACGTGGAACAAGGAACTGTTGGAGTCCGCGAAGTGGTGCGCGGAGGAGGCGGTGCGGCGCATGAGCGCGGGATTGTTCTGGCCGCCGTCGGAAGACGTGAAATATGACGACTTCGAAGACATGATGCTGGGCGATGCGAGGGCGGCGGTATGCGAACCTGACAGGTGGGAGGTGGCTTCATGACCGCGCTGCAGAACGAGATCATTCGCGCGTCCGCCGGCACCGGCAAGACCTACGCGGTGGTGCGGCGTTATCTCTGGCTGCTGGCGAACGGTGCGGAACCGGAGCGCATCGTGGCGATGACTTTTACACGAAAAGCTGCGGGAGAATTCTTTGAGCGCATTTTGCAACAACTGGCTGAGATAGCGGAGCATCCAGAAAAAGCGAAGGGCTATGTCGAGGAACTCACGGGCCCGGGTGCGCTGGAGCTGCTGCGCAAGATGCTGCGCCGCATGGATCGGCTGCGGCTGGGAACGATCGACAGTTTCTTTGCCATGATGGCGCAGTGCCTTCCTTTTGAGTTGGGGCTGACAGGGCAGGCCGTGCTCATGGGCGAGGATGAGGGAAGGCTGGCGAGAGAGGACGTGCTGGATGAATTGCTGCTGACAGTGGCGCGGATGAAGGAGAAGGATGCGCTGGATGAACTGCGCGAGTCATGGAAGGACGCCAGCCACGGCAGCGAGCAAAACAAGCCGGCGGAAACGTTGCTGAAGTGGATCGGAAAACTGCATAGTCTTTTTGTGGAATGCTCCGAACGCGATCGGTGGGGCGGGGAAAATGTGGTCTGGCCGCAGGGTAATGCCAAGTTCGCGCTCGCGGATGGGGACATGGCCGCTGGCATTGCCAAGCTTGAAGGGGCGTTGGACATGGCGGCGTTCGACAAACGCGCGCCGGAGAAGTGGCGGGTTTTTTTTGAACTCACTCTTTCGCGGCATGATGCGGACAAGATCGCGATGACCGACATTGAATACATGCTCAAGGACGATCGCCGTGGACACGACCAACTGCGCATAGGTGGCGCGGAATGGCTGATGTGGAAGGTGGCGGTGCTGGACCAGAAGGCGGGCACGGCGCTGGCTGATGTGCTGGACGCCATCGTCGGGCGTGCGCTGCGCGTTCATAGCCGGCGCAGCGGCGCCCAGTTCAATGTACTGCGGCTTTACGAGACGATTTATCATCGCTTGGTGCGCTCGCGAGGCCGTCTCGTTTTCAGCGATCTCGGCTGGCTGCTGTCCGGGCGGCTCCGCACCGCGGGCATGAGCGCGGAAGCCTGGCGCGAACGGTGGAGTGAATTGCGCACCGCGCTGGAATTCCGCATGGACGCGCGCTATGACCACTGGTTGCTCGATGAATTCCAGGATACGAGCGAGCGGCAGTGGGAGGTGCTGGAACCGCTGTTGGAAGAAGCACGACAGGATGCGGAGGAGCGTCGCAGCGTGTTCCTCGTGGGCGACTTGAAGCAGAGCATTTATTTGTGGCGTCAGGCGGAGCCGGAGTTGTTCAAGCACGTCGAGAATTCCTGGGACGGTGAACGGTTGCAGCTCCGGCCTCTCAACGAGTCTTTTCGCTCGTGCCCGCAGGTACTGAAAATGGTCAATGCGATTTTCCTGGGCGCGAATGCGGAATTTGAGACGCGCTTTCCCGGAGTTGGTGCACTGTGGAATTATGACGAGCATCGCTGCTCCAGCAAAGTCGATGGATTGAAGGGTCATGCGGCATTTCTCTTACTGCCGTCGGAGGAGGTTGCCGATGACGCCAACATCGCGCTTGGGATTTCGGATTTGATTAGAACGATTGATCCATTGATGCGCAGACTATCGTGCGCGGTTCTAGTGCGGAAGAATGAAACGGCGCGTGAGCTGAGTGAAGAGCTGCGACGGATGCTGGGCATGGAGGTGATTTGTGAAACTCAGGAGGCTGTCACCATGGATAATCCGGCCACGCTGGCCTTGTTGAGCTTGTTTCAACTTGCCGCGCATCCAGGTGATTCGATGGCCTGGCAGCATTTGCTGATGACGCCGCTGGGACCGGAGCTGCGTGCGGAGAAAACCTCGCCGGGCCAGCTCAGTGCGCGGGTGCGTGGTGCCGTGGCTGCGAATGGGTTTCTATTCGTGGGACGGGAGTGGGCGGAGCGCTTGATGACTGCGCTGGCGAAGCATAATGAATTCACGGATCGTCGGCTGGCGCAGTTTTTTGAAGTGGCGGCGGAATTTGATGAAACGGGATCGCGCGATATCGATGCATTTTTGCGACTGGCGCGCGAACACCGGGTGCGCGAAGACGTGACCAGTGCGCGCGCTGTTCAGGTGATGACGGTGCACCAGAGTAAGGGCTTGCAGTTTGACGTGGTCATCATGCCGGAATTGCAGGGCGATGCGCTGGACAGCGTGGCGCGCAACCGTCTGTTCGTCTCGCGAGGGCAGCGCGGCACGGTGGAATGGATGCTCGACAAACCTGAGCAGGTCGTGGTGCAGCGTGATGAAATGCTGCGCGCGGCACAATCGAAGGAGAAGGCCCGGCAGGCGTTCGAAGGATTGTGCCGGCTTTATGTCGGCGTGACGCGCGCGAAGCTCGGCTTGTATCTCATTGTCGCCGAGGGTGGAAAAAATTACAGCAACAACGAGGCTGATGTGCTGCGCGCCCGGCTCGGCACGGAATCGCCGGGCGTGTATCCGCTGGAAGATGAGGCTTGCGAGTGCCTCTGGGAAACTGGCGAACGCGATTGGTATGAAATGCACGAAGCGGTTTCGTGCATGTCGTTGGTGGTGCCGGCAGAGACGCCGGAACTCGGGGCGCTGCTTCGTGGAGTCAACCGCACGATTGTGCGGCGCACACCCTCGGGCGAGGAGACGTTCCGCATCAAGGGCGCGGAACTGCTCTCGCCCAAGCGCGAGCGAGGTCGGCAGCTCGGCACGCTGGTGCATGAACTTTTCGCGGCGGTGGAATGGTTTGATGGAAATGAGAAGGCGCTGGAGCAACGCTGGCGCGCCGCTGGCTGGCATCGTGCCCCCGCGTATGAGGACGCCGCGCGTTTGCTGATGAACTCGATGCGAAAGCCTGAGATCCGCGGGTGGTTCGAACAGCGGGGCGCAATGCGCGAAGTCTGGATTGAGCGACGATTCGACATGTTGTTTGACGGCGAGTGGGTCAGCGGCCAGTTCGACCGCGTGGTGCTGGAACGTGGTGAGAAGGGAGAGTGGAATGGTGCCATGATCTTGGATTTCAAGACGGATAACGTGGGCGATGCGGGGGCGATGAAGAAATGCGCGGAGGGATACGCTCCGCAACTCGCGTTATATAAACAGGCCGTGGCGCGGCTGACGGGACTGGCGATCAAGCAGATCTGTTGCGGGCTGGTGTTTACCGCCATGGCGGAGTTAGATGTTAGAGCGGTTTAAATAATTTCGTAGCTGCGTTCGTAAGAACGCGGGAAATACTGAAGCTCTCCCCGCAGCCGCGAAGTGAAAACGCGGGAAATAGGCATGCTTCGTTGGCTGCCGTGGCTTCTTCCCGCACTCTTACGAGATGTCGCTACGTTTTTTAAGAATGCTCTGCTGACGGCAGGATGCCGTCAGCACGACTGGTTATTATTTTTGGGACATCAGGCTACCGAAGTGATAGTCTCCGACCGATGATAATAACTGTAAAAGGCTTCTCGAAGATTCAATTCAGGGTGGCGTTAAGTCTCCTTGCTTTGTTCTATTGCATTCCTGCTGCGCTGGCCGGAATCAGCACGATCACAGGCAAGGTGGTCGGTGTGCATGATGGCGATACGCTGACACTGCTGACCGATAAGAACAAAGAAGTGAAAGTTCGTCTTGAGGGTATAGATGCTCCGGAAATCGGTCAGGCGTTCGGCAAGAATTCCAAGCAGTCGCTTTCAGAACTGGTCTTTGGAAAGACGGTGAAGGTTTTGGTTTCGACCACGGATGACTACAGCCGCAAGATCGGCCAGGTTTATGTGGACAAGCTTTGGGTGAACCTGGAGCAGGTATCGAAAGGGATGGCGTGGCAATATCTCCTCTATAACCGCGACCCAAGATTCAGACAGGCAGAGTCTGGTGCCCGAGCGAAGCGCATCGGTCTGTGGCAGGACAAGAAACCAGCGCCGCCCTGGGACTACCGTCACGGCAAGGTGAAGAAATAAAAGCCCGGCTTCTCAGTGGAACCCATCTCCATTGGGTGAAGAATGGCTGCAAAACTGGATGATGCAGAAATTGCGCGGGACCAATTTCCTTTTTCATTCCACCATTGCTCCCAGGGGCAGCAACCCACTAGAGCATTTTTAAAAATGACGTAGCCGCATCCCGTAAGAGCGCGGGAAGAAGCCACGACAGCCAATGAAGCATGCCTATTCCCCGCGTTTTCGCTTCGCGGCTGCGCAACACAAACGCGGCTACGAAATTAGTTAACCCGCTCTAATCGAAAAAATCTCCCTGACCGTTGTGCATGCGGATGGTGGCTAGAGCGACAGTGCGGTAGTGACGCGCACGATGTTCATCGTTCCGTCAAGCTGGCCACCGGGATCAATAGACACGGCACGTGCTTTCACATCGCCCTGGATCAGTCCCGTGCTAGTGATGTTTACGGAGCCGCTGCACTGAATGTGCCCGAGGATCTTACCCCGGACTTCCACCTCCTCTGCAAATATGCAGCTCATAAAATGAATATCACATTCTTTGTCGATCAGGAGGCGGTGACAACGGACCTCACCGATGATGGTGCCGGTAGCTTGCGCATAAAACTCGCCCGAGCACTCGATAGATGCGGAGAGCGCACCAAATAATTTAAGATCCCGGCAGCGCACCTCCGCGGCTTGGATGCTGCCAGTCTTGCGAATGAGCACATCACCGCGTGTGCGAATCGAGTTGGTGGAGTTGCTGCCTAAATCGATATTCTCAAGGCAGATTTGCCCACCACAGGTGGTGCAACCTGCCGAACGGGCAGAGCGCCCCACCATGAACTTGTTGCCGCAGTCAAAGCACTCGATCTTTTTGAAATAATGCTGCCGCGCACATCCCTGCTCCCTCATCCGGTGCGGCGTAGTCTGCGATATGGGCAGTGATGCTTTTTTTATAATCTGACGAACTCCTGAAGGGTGCGCCGCTTCAACATTTTCCTTGATGCCCGGACTTTTCACAGGTGCGGTTGCCACAGCCCTTACCTTCAGTGTTCGCTCTGATATAACCGCATTAGAGTCTATTCCATCGATCGTCCGGCCAGCTTCAGGCATGGCCGGATAAACTGAACTCGGTGTTGGAATCACCCTGGCGGACGCAACGACCAATCCGGTTTTTTCGATCCTCAAATGATCCCCGCACTTGCGGCACAAGGTCGTCAGCACCAGACGTGGCTCTTTCTGAACTGAGCCACACGAGGGACAGACCAATTCAATCTGATTCCTGAGCAGAGCGGATTGCCCCGGCCTTACTAAAAATCTTTCGAGCACAAACGCGCCCTCCGGATTGGGTTATGACTGGGCGCGCTGCGCGGCGGCCGGTGATGACGGCTTGGCAGTCGCCGACGCACCTTTGCCGACTTGCGAGCGTCCGAGGAAGGTCGCTCCTTCTTCGATGGCCAGGGTTCCAGCGGTCACGTCACCCACAAGTACAGCGTTTGATTTAAGTTCGCAGCGCTCGACCACGGTGATGTTGCCTTCTACCTTGCCGAAAAGAGTCACTGCGCGCGTCTTGATCTCGCCTTTGATGAGCGCGTTCTCGCCCACGGTCAGTGCACCGTCGGAACTCACTTCGCCCTCGATCCTGCCATCGATGATCAGATCATGGGAAAACTTGATCGAGCCTTTGATTTCCACGTCGCTCGAAAGCACATTTTTACTGGTAGTCATGTTTAGGGATGAGGATGGGGTTCTGGTTGGGGCCATGGAGGGGGAACTGGCTGAACTGCCAGCGAGCACGGCTGGTCGCGATGCGGAAGTTTCCGCCCCGCGGTCGTCCTTGGGCGCATCTGTAGGCTGGCCGATAATTTGTTTAAGCATTTTAAGACCTTAACCGCGTTGCTCTTTCGCTGTCAATCATGGACTCGAAAGATTTTCTTGCGCCAGATTCAGTCTGGTTTTTTCACTTTTCCTGTCAGTTCATCGGCTGGATACGTCCAAATTTCCGAAAGGGTAGGATGGTAATGCGGGGCCGTCGCCAACTGAAAAACCGTGGCACCCAAATGCATCGCGACCGAGATTTCATGAATCAATTCGGTCGCATCCGGCCCAGCCACCGCGCCCCCCAGAAGCACGCCCGTCTCAGGATGCGCCAGCAGCTTCACAAAACCCTCCGTCTCTCCCTTCACGATTGATTTTCCATGATCATTAAATGGATAGGACGCGGACACACAGTCAATGCCCTCCATCTTAGCATCTCCTTCAGATAGTCCGACCACTGCCACCTGCGGCTGCGTAAAAACACCAAAGAGCTTGCAGCGATAGTCCATCTTGTGTCTCGCTGAACCACCTCGAAGCATTTCCGCCGCATTTTTTGCCGCCGTTTCCCCCTGCTGGATCGCTAGATGCACCACCTCCAGCGGACCGCAAGCATCGCCCGCGACGAACACCCGGAGATCGCTCGTTTGCTGGGTCGGCGCCGCGATTACCCGGCCAGCATCATTAATGGCGATTCCCATGTCATTTAATCCCAGACTGCTAAGCGCTGGCCGCCTGCCGAGTGCCACCAGAATCTCCGCAGCGCAAACCCCGCCGGGCTTTCCACCCATCTCAAACTCGACGCTCTTGCCCTCGGCGGCAGCATCCACCCGAAGAAGTTTGGTGCCGCATTGCACTCCGATGCCGCGGCGCAAAAACGATTCCTCCACCACTTCCGCCACATCGGCATCCATGCCTGTGAGCAGCTGGGTGTTGCGCTGCAGCACCGTGACCTTGCGTCCGATGCCATCCAGATAATGCGCCATCTCCAGCGCGATCGCCCCGCCACCCAGAACGATGAACGATGCCGGAATTTCCTCCGCGTCCAGGATGGTGTCGCTCGTCCAATATTCCGCCTCCTTCAATCCCGGCAACGCCGGCACATGCACGACCGACCCAGTCGCAATCAATGCCGTGCGTGCGAAAATAATCTGCTCCCCACCTTCGCGCATTTGAACAACAATCCGCAGTTCCTCAGACCCGGCGTATTCAAACCGTCCCATCCCGCGCACCAGCGTGAACTGGCCATCCTCCAATTGCCCTCGCCGATAGCCCGCAAATTCGCCAATCAGCCGACGCTTCCGGTCGCGGATGAACTTCGCATTCACCCCTCCGATCCGCGCATCAATCCCAAAATCAGCCGCATGACGCAGTGATAACGCTCGATTCGCCGACTCGATCAATGTCTTGCTCGGCATGCAGCCGCGCAAAATGCACAGCCCACCCAGCTCCTCCGCACCATCGATCACCGCCGTTTTCAACCCCAAATCCACCGCCGTGCGCGCCGCCGCGTAACCCGCGCTACCCCCGCCCAGCACCACAAAATCATGGACAATTTTTTCTTGATTCATAAGCCAGACTGGAGGGTGGGCGAGAGCAGCCAAAATAGCGAATAAAACCCTGTAATTTACCTCAGAAATCGCTTTGAAATAAGCCCCTGCTCGCTAGGATTCAGGCTTGATCCACGAGCCTGTTTCCCCAGCGGTTTTTTAGGTCAGCCCCTAGTCATAAAAAATCCGCGCTATTCCCCACAATGTCAGACGAAATCACCGACCTCCACAACACCACCCACGTCGCCGCCGACCAGGCGTATGGTGCCGATCAAATCCAAAAACTTGAAGGCCTGGAAGCTGTCCGCCTCCGCCCGGGGATGTATATCGGCGACCCCGATGAACGCGGCCTGCACCATTGCGTGTTCGAGGTCGTGGACAACTCCATCGACGAGCACCTGGCCGGCAACTGCAAGAATGTTGGCATCACCATCCACTCCGACGGTTCCATCAGCATTGAAGACGATGGCCGTGGCATTCCAGTCGAGATGCACAAGGTCGCGAAAATTCCTACCGTCGAACTCGTCCTGACCAGCCTCCACGCCGGCGGCAAATTCGGCGACGGCGCTTATGAATTTTCCGGCGGCCTCCACGGCGTCGGTGCCAAATGCACCAACGCGCTTTCCGACTGGTTCAAGTGCGAAGTCTATCGCGATGGCAAAATCTACACCATCGGCTTCGAGCGCGGCAAGACCACGGAGCCGCTCAGTGTGCTCGGCGACCTTGATGATCCAAAACGCACCGGCACCAAGATCACCTTCTTCCCCGACGCCACGATCTTCACCATCACCACGTCCTTTGTCTTTGAACGACTCAAGACCCGCCTGCGGGAACTGGCCTTCCTCAATCCCGGCATCCGCATCTTGCTCACTGACGAACGCACCGAACCGGAGCGTCAGGAAATGCTGATCTACACCGAGGGCGTGAAGCAGTTCGTGCGCGAAATGGGTGCGGACAAGGACAAGGTCCATCCCGAGCCCATCGCCATCGCCGGCCGTCGCGATGTGGTCATCGATGACAAGCACAAATACATCCTCGTCGATTGCGTCCTCCAGTATAACAAAGGCCTCAGCGAGCAGACACTCTGCTTTGCCAACGCCATCCCCAACCCCGACGGCGGCACGCACTACTCGGGCTTGAAGACTGCGCTCACGAAATCCGTGAAGCAATACATCAACTCCAACCCCAAGCTGTTCAAAGACAAGCTCCCCGACATCGAGGGCGATGACTGCCGCGAAGGCTTGATCTGCGTGCTCAGCGTGAAACTGCCAAACCCACGCTTCAACTCCCAGACCAAAGTAAAACTGGTGAACGGCGAAGTCGAAGGCGTGGTGAACTCCATCGTCTACGAAGGCCTGCTGCGCTTCTTCGATGAAAACCCCGACATCGCGCTCGAAGTCATCAAGAACATCATCATCGCCGCAAAATCACGCGAAGCCGCGCGCAAAGCCCGCGAAGCCATCCGCAAGGACGCGATGAGCAGTGGCGGCCTGCCCGGCAAGCTCGCCGACTGCTCCGAGCGCGATCCCGCGAAAACCGAGTTGTTCATCGTCGAAGGTGACTCCGCCGGCGGCTCCGCAAAAATGGGACGCAACCGCCACAACCAGGCCATCCTCCCCTTGCGCGGCAAACTCATCAACACCGAGAAAGCCCGTCTGGAGAAGGTTCTGCAAAACAAGGAAATCCAGACCATGATCACCGCCATCGGCACCGGCATCGGTGGCGACAGCGAAGTCGAAGGCTCCTTCAATCTTGCGAAACTCCGCTACCACAAAATTGTCATCATGACCGATGCCGACGTGGATGGCAGCCACATCCGCACTTTGCTGCTCACCTTCTTCTTTCGCCAGATGCCGGAACTCGTGAAGCGCGGCCACATCTACGTCGCCCAGCCACCGCTCTACCAGGTTACGCGCAAGAAACGCGAGGAGTATGTCCAGAGCGACGCCGAGATGGACGCCATTTTGCTGGAACTCGGCTCCGGCGAGATCAGCCTGCGCAACATCGCCGACGGCAGCAAGGTTGAGGACGATCGCTTGAAGGCGATCCTGGAACAACTTGTCCCGGTCGCCAAGTTTGCCGACATCATCCGCCGTCACGGCGGCGATTTCGAGGCCTATCTCCAAGCCCGCGACGAAACCTCCGGCAGCCTGCCGCATTACCTTGTGATGGTCCGCGAAGGCAATGAAGAGCATGTGCATTACTTCCTAGGCAACGAACAGCTCGGCGCCTTCGCCAAGGTCAATCACGACCTGCATCTGTTCGCCAAAGACGCGACCACGGAAACAGACGGCACCAACGGCAACACACCGAAAACCCACCGCCGCGCACGACTGATTGAAATCCACGAAGCCCACGGCATGAAGCGCCGCTTCCAGCAACTCGATGAACTCGGCCTGCACGTCGATCACTTCAGCAGCCAGGACAAACCCCTGTTTGAAGTTATCGAGGGCGAAGGCGACAGCGCCAAAGTCCACCCCGTCTTCAGCATCCCCGGCATTCTCGACAAAGTCATGGAGATCGGCAAGCGCGGCATGGAGATCAAGCGCTTCAAGGGACTGGGCGAAATGAACGCCAAGCAACTTTTCGAGACCACCATGGACCCGAACAAGCGCACCCTGCTCCAGATCCAGCTCGATGAATCCAACGCCCAGGAAGCCGAGCGCATCTTCACCATCTTGATGGGTGATGTCGTCGAGCCGAGAAAGCACTTCATCGAGGAGAACGCGCTGAATGTGCGGAATTTGGATGTGTAATTCATCACTGCTGGAACCACACTGAATGATACTGCCACCCTCCATCACCAATCTCGGAGCCCCCAAGAATGCTACGCCACAAATAATGGCGCAGCTCAGAGCCGAGAAAGCGCGGCAGGCCGCCATCATTGCTGAACGAGAAACTCGCCGCCTTCATTCACTGGCTGATTACATTGAGGCACATCCCCAGGAAGCATTCACGCAGGCCGCAGCCCATGTTCATAAATTTCTCGCCAGTCCCGGACATGTGAGAATTCATTGGGCGCTCCAGAAATGGAAAAATATTCTTGAGTCATGGCCGATGCCCCGGATCGCCTTGCTGCTACGCGACACAGACGAAGAAGGACGCGAGTTGCGCGAGACATCACCGTTCGCCCGCCCTCACAGAACCTTGATCCCTAACTAAGATCATCGACATGGGCCAAGACATCGTTAATCCCAAGCCGCTAGGCTATCAGGAGTTCATCACCGCCATACGAAAGGCGGCTGATAACCGAAGTTGAAACCTTCATTCGTCAGCATGCACCTGATGACTCAACCTGCGATCTGATTCTCGCCAATCTCAATCTATCCCTCCTTAATTAATCTTTCGCTCGCTTTCCATGCAAGAATCCAACACCCGCCCCATCTCCGTCGCTGACGAGGTCAAAAACTCGTTCCTCGACTACTCGATGTCCGTCATCATCTCGCGCGCACTCCCGGATGTGCGCGATGGTTTGAAGCCATCCCAGCGCCGCATCCTTTATGCGATGCATGAGCTCTCGCTGTATCCGCCGAAGAAGCACGTGAAGTGCGCCAAGATCGCGGGCGACACCTCCGGCAACTACCATCCGCACGGCGAAGCCGTCATTTACCCGACGCTCGTCCACATGGGTCAGGAATGGGCCATGCGTGAAACCTTGATCGATCCTCAGGGAAACTTCGGTTCCGTGGAAGGCGATCCTCCGGCGGCCATGCGTTACACCGAGGCGCGCATGACTCACCTCGGCGGCGCACTCATGCACGACATGGACAAGGACACCGTCAATTTCGTGCCCAACTATGACGAGCGTCTCACCGAACCCTCCGTCTTTCCGGCGGCGTTTCCCAATCTCATCGTCAATGGCGGCACCGGCATCGCCGTCGGCATGGCCACCAACATGCCGCCGCACAACCTGGGAGAAGTGGTCGATGCCGTCTGCGCACAGATCGACAACCCGGCCATCACCACCACGGAGATCATGGCGCACATCAAGGGGCCGGACTTCCCCACCGGCTGCGTCATTCATGGAACCAGCGGCATTCGCGATTACATGGAAACCGGACACGGCTCCGTCCGCATCCGGGGCGTCGCGGAGATTGTCGAGAACGGCAACCGCGAGCAGATCATCATCACCGAGATTCCGTACAACGTAAATCGTGCGGAACTGGAGAAGAAGATCGCCCTGCTGGCGAACGAGAAAATCATCCCGGAAATCAGCAGCGTGCGCAACGAGTCGGATGAAAACACGCGCCTGGTCGTCGATCTAAAAAAGGACGCCCGCGCCCAGGTGGTGCTCAACAATCTCTACAAGCACACCGAACTCGAAGCCTCGTTCAGCATCCACATGCTGGCCATCGACCGCGCACGTCCCCGGGTTCTGGCCATGAAGGATGCCATCGCCTGCTACATCGAGCACCGGCGCGAAGTCATCATCCGCCGCACCAAGTTCCTCCTGGGCAAAGCCGAAGTGCAGGCCGAGAAGCTCGAAGCCTTCCTGCTCGCGCTCGGTCATCTCGACGACTTCATTAAAATCATACGCGACAGCCGCAACCGCGACGAAGCGCGTGCTGGATTGAAGGCTTACACCTTCCCGACTGCCACCGCCGAACAGCTCGGCATTCTCATCCGCAACCAGCCGAGCATTCAAGACGGCCGCTACGTCTTCACCGACAAACAAGTCGATGACATCCTCGAACTGCGTCTCTACCAGCTCACCGGACTGGAGCGCGAAAAGGTGAAAGCCGAATACGACGCGGTGCTCTCAACCATCAAAGACCTGCTCGACATCCTTGCGAACGAGCAGCGGGTGCTCAACATCATCAAAGACGAGCTGCAGGCCATCAAAGCCAAACACGCCAGCCCGCGCCTCACGCGCATCGAAGCCGGTTCCAACGACATCGAAAGCATCGACCTGGTTCCTAACGAAGCCGCCATCGTCACCATGACGCACCTCGGCAGCATCAAGCGCACGCCGACCGCCGAATACCGTCTCCAAGCCCGTGGCGGCAAAGGCTTGAAAGGCATGGAAACACGCGAAGCTCAGAGTGATGAGGACAAGGATGACTTTGTCGAGCATCTCTTCAGCGCTCAATTGCATGACTTCCTGCTGTTTTTCACCAACACCGGCCGCATGTATGTCGAGCGCGTCTATCAGCTCCCGCAGGCCACGAGAACCGGCAAGGGCCGCAGCATCAAGAACGTGCTCAACCTCCGACCCGAAGAAAAAATCGCCAGCGTGCTGATTCTCAAAGCGCTCGGCCCCGAGGACGAAGCCATGTGGTCGGCAGATCGTTTCGTCCTCTTCGCCACCAAAGATGGCACCGTGAAGAAAACCGCGCTCGAAGAATACAAGAACTACCGCAAAGACGGCATCATCGCCATCAAGCTGGATGCAGGAAACGACCTCGTCGATGTCATCCTCACCGACGGCAACAAAGAAGTCTGCCTCGTCACTCACGAGGGCATGTGCGTCCGCTTCCACGAAACCGGCGAGGATCCCTCATCGCCCAATCTCCGTCCCATCGGTCGCGCCACCGGCGGCGTGCGCGGTGTCACGCTGGACGACGGCGACTACCTGGTGAGCTGCCTCACCAACGAGCCCGAAACCATGCTCCTCGTCGTTTCCGAGAATGGCCTCGGCAAGCGCACTGCCTTCAATGAATACCGGCTCATCAACCGCGGCGGCAAAGGCGTCACCACCATGAACGTCACTGGCAGAACTGGCAAGGTCGTCGCCGCGCTTGCGGTGCATGACTCGGATGAACTCATGCTCATGACCAGCAAAGGCCAGAGCGTCCGCATCAGAGTGAGTAGCATTCGCGAAACAGGCCGAAACGCCCAGGGCGTCAAGCTGATGAATCTCGGAGACGGCGAGCTCATCCAGGACGTGGCCTCCGTGGTCAGCGACGAGGAGAACGGCGAATCCACAACACCTTCGCCATCCACGACATAATTCGCGTATGAAATCGAGACTGGTTCAGCGTGCTGCGATTACAGTCCATTATTTCCTGCCTGCCAGCATTTCTTGCATTCTGGAGGTTGGCTGCGGGCTCGGCTATTTTACCTAGGCACTTCACCAGCAGGGGACTGATATGACAGTGTGCGACATTGGCAAGACCTTGGTGGATCGCACCGTCAAGAAAGTGGGCTGCCGCGGTGCTGCGAAGCGGCGGTCGGCTTTCGTTGAGTACGCCGAATCTGCTTTGGTGGCCGGTGGTGGCAGCTGCCTCGTAGCTTCGGGTGCGGGCTTTCAACGGCTACGAGCACTTCTCAACGCTTTCTTTTCTGACGAAGCGGATGGAACGGAATGGAATGAGAATCTTGAAAAAAAGAGGGCTGCATCTTTTCCATTTCGATTGGGGGCGCATGGTGTGTCCCGTGGATGGATGCCAGCCTGCACATGCTGAAGCGTCTCTGGAATTTTTTCCGGCGGCTGTTCCATGTCGCAGTCCATGGTCAGCACCGCACCGGGTGGCGCATGATCAATGCCCGCGGTGAGCGCGGCCTGGTGCCCGAAGTTCCGGGAGAGCGACAGCCAGGCGACCCGATCATCCCGTTTCTTCCATTCGACAAGTCTATCCAAGCTGCCATTTCGGCTCCCGTCATCAACAATGAGCAGCCGGATGTCGCAGGCGGTCCGCAATTCGTCCGCGATGCGAAGCACGGACTCGATGAATCCGCCAATGATCTCGCCTTCGTTGAAGCATGGGGAGACGATGGTGAGGCGAGGGGTCGGCGAGGACATTATCCTCCCGACTAACTTGACTGGAGTTACTCTCCGTTCTGCATCTCGCACGCCGTGGATTGTCTGCTGAAAATGAAGTGCTTGGGTGTCCCAGAAGTGCTCACCCAGAAGGTGACAGATCGCACCCCATTCACTCAGCTCAGTATCAGGCTATTAGCTATTGTCTATTCACTATCAGCTCCGTTTTTAGGATTATGATGTGTTAACGTTTTTTCCGCATGATGACAACCCTTGGATGGACTGGCGCGCCGCCTGCTGGTGGCGCTTGAACCAGGAGAGATGCAGGGTTATCCGCAGATCGTTGCCATATCGTCGAGCCAGCCGTTGACGAGCGGGATTTCTTCATGAGGGATGAAGGAGGCCTTGCACAGGGCATGGTAGCAGCGGCGCGGGTTTTGCCGCAGACCTTCCACCCATGCCAGTCTGCTTCCTTCGCTGGAGGAGGATCCGATTTCAAGCACGGTATCGATGCGAGCCGAGGCGGCGAGATGGCGGATGGCCTTGAATAATTCGTCTTGGTGAACTTCAGGCGCGATGAGTGCGTTGAGCCCTTGTGCATCCGGCTTTGTTGCTGGGGATGGCATGAGTCAACAACCTCACTATCAAACGGGACAGCGTGCAACAGCACTTGTCTGCTGTCCCGTTTCTGATGTGGCGATCTATATGATTAAAAATCGCGCTTTGCACTACGATAATGCAGGCGGCCCAAGAACGGGCGAAAAGCGCCGAGTTCGCCCCTCAGTTTTTCCAAGCGTGACTCCATTTTAACCTTGGTCGACTGAAGCTTTTGATCCGCCTTTCGCAGCGCATTTTTTAGCCGCAGGTTGTCATCGCGCAACTCCGTCCACGAGGCGGCAAGGTTCGCCGCGGCGCCGAGCAGCCAGTGTTCGCGCATGTTTTCGAATTCAGCGGGCCTGGCGGCGGGCATGCCCAGTGCCGTTCCAGTCAGGCGGATCAAGGCGCAGCGCGCGCCGAGTGTGCCTTCGAATGTGGCACGTCCTTCTTTGACGAAATCGTCAATTTAAGAAGGTCGTTGTATGAATCGGTGGGGATCGGGACTCATTCCTGGATGGCCCTGGATGACATTGACATTGAGTTGGAGCGGCATCTTCCCCGACGGGGCGGTTATTTTGTGGAAGCAGGTGCAAATGACGGAATCACCTTCAGTAATTCCTATTACTTTGAAAAAATCAAGGGCTGGAGAGGCAGGGCTTACGCATGAACGGGGTAGAAGCGGCGCCCTCGCCGCTTGAACGGGTGTTTTAATGCACGTCAAGCAGCCTGGCGACGAGGCGTCGCCAGCACCGGACAAAGCGACGAGGGCGTCGCTTCTACCTCGTCAGCTTCTGGCACTCAATGGCGAGAGACCATAG
>VFKE01000114.1 GCA_009885695.1 Verrucomicrobiota bacterium
GCGACGCCCTAAATAAAACCGCCCCAGACTGCGGCCAAACCGCTTTCAAGGATAAAACACTGTAACCCATGTGCCCGGTCAGAGTGTTACCTATGTTCCGGTCCGAACCCTCGCGCCTCGCGCCGGATGGCAGCCTCAGGCCATTACCCGCAGGTATCGCGACCACCCTGGAATGGCGAGTCAGCGCGCAAAACCCCAACTTCCAGGAGGCGGTGCATCTTCACACCAGTAAGCGTGCCGCGTCCGAACTCGAGCAGCCACTCTGGTTCCTCGATCAGTCTCAAGTCACTGAGGCCGCGAGTTTCATGCGGATCAAAGTGGTGCCCTCGCCCTGAACAGCATCCCAGCCAGGAATCCAACCCATGAAACGCCTTCATCTCTTCCTCGCACTGTTCTGCACGATCACGTCTCTGGCCCATGCGCAATCCACCGCCAGACCGTTTCCCGATGGCGCTCTCGACCCGCGCCCGCCTGGTGGAAGGGAACGCGGTCCCGGTGCGGCTGCCTACTGGCTGCCCGATGGAGTCACGACCGTGCGTGCCGTCGTGCTGGGGCGGCATTTCCTGCCGGCTGATGCGGAGTGGCAGGCATTCGGGAAAAAATATTCCGTCGCGATCGCGTCGGGTATCGAGTCGCTGCCGGCAATGGCCCGCGAGACGAAGCATCCCGAGATCGAGACAGCTCCCATCGTTACGACCGGGGTTTCCGCAGGCGGCCTGCTTGCCACGCAGACTGCGTTGCGTTTCAGCGACCGCGTTCTCGCCGTCATTCCGATTCACGGCGCGATGCTCGCGAAGGGCAACGACGGATTCAACGTCAACCGCATGGCCGATACGCCGGGCGAAATCATGACTGTGGATGTCGAGAAATTGCTCAAGGTGCCGATGGCGCTGACTTACGACGACGGCGACGGCTTCGTGAGCCCAGTGACCATGGAGGGCTTTGTGCAATACGGGCGGGCGAAAGGTGCGCCGTGGATGCTACTCATCAGCAAAGGTGGGAATCATACGGATTCAAAAGAGGATTTCTCGAAGGTGCTGCTTCCCTGGCTCGGCGCAATCATAGAGACGCGGCTGCCTGCACGGGCGACTGGGCGGAGTGCCGCCGCTCCCTTTGCAGATTTCGCCGAAACGTCCGGCTGGCTCGGCGATCTTCGCACGAAAGACATCGCGGCTTTCGCCAGCTTCAAAGGCGACAAGACCAAGGCCTGCTGGTTTCCGAATGAAGCCGCTGCAACTGCATGGAAGTCGCACGCGATGATCCCCACTTACACGATTCCCGCGCAGCCACTGAAGGAACCGTCGGGCCTGATCGCGGGCTTCGAGGTTTACGACAAGAGCAACACCGACACGACGACGGGCAAGGGATGGCGCATCAACGCAAATTTCAATGAAGCCGACCAACTCAGCAACAACCTCAAGTATTTTGTCACTGGGCCGGTCCCGAAAATCGTCGAGGGCTGTGACTGGATTCGGACGATGAACGGCGGCAAATTCACACGGGCATTGTCGGCAGATCCGCCATTTGGTTTCACTGTCACGGCGGACTGCACCGTCTTTGTCGCGCACGACGATCAGCAGCAGGGCAAGATCGCGTGGCTGGCTGATTGGACGGACACGCAGGAGACGATCAACGTGTGCGGCGGACTGCTGGAAAGGCGGATGGCGCTAAGGGTGTATTCCAAGAAGTTTCGGAAAGGCGATAAGGTCACGCCGGGTGCAAATTCGACCAGCCCTCGACCGCACGGCGCGATGTAAATCACGCTTGTGAAACCCGACGATGCGAAGGCCTTCACGACGCCGGCGCCGACGCCTGACACAGGCGCTAATACGCGGAGCAACGGTCAGACCGAATCAGTTCTGACCGCCAACAAGACGCAACCTGCTATCTTTTCCGGTGGCGCGCGATAACCCGTCAAAGTGCTGGCTAGTTCGGTTCGGGAGGAACGATAGAAAAAGCTATTCAAGCTTGGTCAGACCGAGGGCGCAGCCGGCGGCATGTGGAACCTGTTGCAATCGCCTAATCTGAACCATCGAAGCGAGATCACCTCCGGCGTGCTCGGTGAAGACTGCGTGCAGATGCTGAAAGCATTCTTCAAGGAAGCCCGCGAGCGCAAGTCGAACGGTGTTGATCACATGAAAGGCGCTGCGGAAAATTGATGGCACCTAAAAGGGAGCACGGACACTCCTGTCCGCCTCTTCCAACTTCGCGGCTGTGCCGCCTTGCATTTTCAGAACGGGCAAGAGTGCCCGCGCTCCTTTCAACAAATGATCGCCGCTGATCGCTGCCAGCGTTCAAATTATTTGCAGCAAATCCCCGTTGCCAAGACAGGTCCGGAGCCGTTACCATTTCGTCCGTGTCATCATCTAACAAGTCCCACTTCTGGCAGGCAGCCTCCTCGGCGCTGGCTCGCCGCATCAACCTCGGCTGGTGGCTGGAACGCTGGACGGTCTGGCTCATGACCTCAGCACTCGCAGGTTCAGTTGTGCTGCTGCTGGTGCGCTGGATGCAGCCGGGCCAATTACACTGGGTGTGGATCGCGCTCGCAGTTGTTCTAAGTCTCGGCGCCATCGTCGCGTGGCTCATGGAACGCCGCCGGTTTGAATCACCCGACACGGCGCGCGTGCGACTGGAAGATGCGCTGGGATTGAAGACGCGCCTCAGCGCCGCTGCGGCCGGCGTGGGCGAGTGGCCGGCCGAAGTAGAAAAAATCGAGTGGCCCGTGCACTGGCGCTGGCAACGACCACTGGCCGTTCTGATCTTCACAGTCGCGATGCTTCTGCTTTCCACCTGGGTGCCCATCTCAGAAGGCGCAGCGTTTAAGAAGCGCATCATCGAGAAACCATCCGCCGTGAAAGACGTGGAGCAATGGGTGCAGGAACTGCGGAAAGAAGAAGCCGTAGAAGAAAAATCCACCGAGGAAGTGGACAAGAAAATTGCCGACCTGCTAAAACGGCCTACCGAAAATTGGTATGAACACGGCAGTCTCGAAGCCGCGGGCAACCTCAAAGAACAAACCGCCGCCGAGTTGCGCGAACTCGCAGAAAACCTCGCGGATGGCCAGCGCGCCGCCTCAGCCTTGCAAGCCATGGGCGACTCCGTGCCGCAGGCGGTGAAAGACTCTCTCGCCGCCGGGCTCGAACAAGCGGCATCCAATCTCGCCGCAGGCGGCATGAAACCGAACGAGCAATTGCTCCAGCAATTACAGAACATGAAAGCCTCGGATTTGAAGGGCATGTCAAAGGAACAGATGCAGAAGCTCGCGGAGCAAATGAAGAAAAACAGCGAGGCGCTCAGCAAATGTCTAGGTAAATGCGAGGGCTTCGATCCCTCCGGCATCCCCACAGCGGGCAAGGGAGAAGGCAAGGAAGGAAAGAACGGCAAAGATGGCGACGGCGATCCCGGCCGCGGTGGCGTCAGTCGCGGACGCGGCGATGCCGAGATGTTCTTCAAGCAAAACGAAACCAATCTGGCCACCAAGAAAACCGAAACCGTCCCAGCAGAACTCGACGTCGAACGCGCCGCGCCCGCTGATGTGCTGGCCGTAACCGACGGCAAGCACGATGTGGATAAGAACGCCTATCAAGGCGCCAAGCAGGGCGGCGCGATTCAAAACGCCGGCGATGGCGGCAGCGCCGTCTGGCAGAACTCGCTCATGCCTGCCGAGCGGGAAGTCTTGAAAAGATTTTTTAAATGACACCGACAATCCACCTCACCGAATCCGAAGCCAGCTCCGCCGCCGAAAACATCTCCCGTCTGCGCGTCGCGCTGCAATCGGTTTTATTCGGCCAGGATGAACTCATCAATCACGTCATCACCGGCCTGCTCGCGCGCGGACACTTGCTTCTCGAAGGTCTGCCAGGTCTTGGCAAAACGGAACTCGTGAAGGGACTGGCCAAGGCGCTCGATCTTCAAGCCAAGCGCATCCAGTTCACACCAGATTTGCTGCCGGGCGACATCACAGGCAACCCGATGCTTCAGGATGTGGACGGCACGCGCCGCTTCGTGTTTCAGCCGGGACCAATCTTCGCCAACCTCGTGCTTGCCGATGAAATCAATCGCGCTTCACCCAAGACGCAGTCCGCCTTGCTCGAAGCCATGCAGGAACGCCGCGTCACGGTGATGGGTGAATCACATATTCTTCCTGCGCCGTTTTTCGTGCTGGCCACGCAAAATCCGATTGAGCTCGAAGGCACTTATCCGCTGCCCGAAGCCCAGCTCGACCGGTTTCTTTTTAAGCTCGACGTCCGCACCAATGACGCCGCCACGCTGGAGAAGATCGTGCTCAACCGCGAAATCGGCGAAGAACCCGAAGTGCACGCCGTGATGAACGCGGCGCAATTCAACTCGCTGCTCGATCTCACCCGCCGTGTATTCATGCCCCAGCCGGTGGCGAATTTCATCGCGCGACTCGTGAAGGCCACGCATCCGGGAGAGCCGCACGCTGCCGGTGTGAAATACGGCGCCAGTCCCCGCGCCGCGCTGGCGCTGGCCGCAGCCTCGAAAGGACGCGCGCTGATGGAGAGGCGACTCAACGCCAGTTTTGAAGATGTGCGCGCCGCCGCGCCCGCCGTGCTGCGCCATCGTCTGTTGCTTGATTATGGTGCCAAACTCGAAGGTATGACGCCCGATCTGATCGTGGCCCGCTTGCTGGAAAATGTCCCCGCCCAAGACAAACCGCTGCCCTCCAGTCTGGCGGCGGCAAAAATCTGAGCGACATGCGCAGCCTGTTCGTTGAAACTTCTAGCGTGCTCCTAAGTAACACGGTCGTCCCGACTGTGGGTGTTGCGGGCGTCTCGCCCAGCAATTCCCAGGCGAGACGCCCCCGACACTCACCGGCCAGAGGCCCGTGCTACTCACGGACTGGCTCTCGCGCCTCGCGATCCCCCATGCTAACCCCGATACGTAAAATCCTATGCTCCGCGCTTCTGGCCGGATGCCTCACGTCATCACTTCAGGCAGCGGGAAAAAATCTTCCCTTCCCAACTGATCCCGCAAGTGGCGTAAAGATTGAAGTTGCAAGCTGGCTCGACGCCTGTCCACCCGGCGGCATGGCGCCATTCATCCTGAAGATCACCAATGGCAGCAACTCTGCTCACGATTGGATGATCACAGCGACAGACGGCTACAATGGCGGAACGACTACCACGCTCAGTGTCAGCGTGCCCGCCGGCCGCACCGCTGAAGTCCCCTTCACTGCGGCGTCCGGTTTGCGCGATTCCGGTTCGAGCTACTACCGGATGATGAATTTCTCCGTTACCGGCTACGGCGCGCTCGGATCTGCCGGGCAACTCCAGCAGCCGGATACTCTTTCGGGTGCCTCACACTCGTCCACCACGCCATTTCTCGCGATCAGTTCACAGCTTTCGCTCAAGGGTTGGAGCGCGCTGAGCGACAAGTTCGACAAAGCCTCCGGAGGCAAGGGCAGCAGCAGCGGCACCGGACTCGATGCCACGCAAGTGGACATGGCGAAAGCGCCGGACGACTGGCGCGGATACAGCGGACTGGCGCAACTTTGGATGACTGATGGCGAATGGAGCGCGATGGGCGGGAGCGCAAAAGCCGCGATGCTGGAGTGGGTCGCGCTGGGTGGACACATCATTTTATTCGGCGATGATTTGAGCGAGGCCAGGCTGGCCGGGCTCAAGGTGCCTCTACCCAGCTCGGACGGTGTGCGACGGATCGGTGCGGGAAGAATCTTGACGCAAAAGTGGGATGGAAAAACTTTTCCGGTAGACGAGGCGTTCAAGCTCACCACCAGCATGACGGGTGATCCGGTGCCGAAGCAGCTCTCAAATTACGGCGGCGGCAAGTGGAAGCTGCGCGATGCGGTCGCCGCACCATCGCTGCGGGCGTTGTTGATCTTCGGGTTCATCGTGGTGTTCGGCATCCTCGTGGGTCCGGTGAACCTTTACTGGCTCGCGGGTGCCAAACGCCGGCAGCGGCTGTTTTGGACCACGCCCTTGATCTCGCTTGCTGGCAGCGCGCTGCTCGTCGCGTTGATGATTTTGCAAGACGGAATCGGCGGCAGCGGTGCGCGACGCGTGCTGGCCTTGATGCTGCCGGAGCAGAATAAACTCGCACTGGTGCAGGAGCAGATCAGCCGCACCGGCGTGCTGCTGGGCCGCTCGTTTGCCATCGAAGAACCATCATGGATGCAGCAGGTATCCGCCGACAACACTTCCAGCAGCAGCTTCAATCCCAGGGGCGAAATGGCCCGCCAGTTTCTTGAAAGCGACCAGCGCACGCGCAGCGGCAACTGGTTCAGCAACCGCGCGCTGCAGGCGCAAGTAATCAGTGCCGTGCGCCCCTCGCGCGGGCACATCGAAATCTTTCCAGGCAGTGGCGACAATGACCCACCATCCGTCGTCTCCAGTCTCGGCGCCACGCTGGCAAACGTCTTCATCATCGATGACAAACACCGCTGCTGGCGCGCCGAACAGAGCGGAACCGGTGAAAGAAAAATCATGAAGTCCTGCACGAAGGGTGAATTCCAGAGCTGGATTCAATCATCCGCACAGAGTGATATGGGCCCTGTTTCCAGAGCCATGTTCGACGCCCTCAATATGTTGCCCGGCCATGCCTACGCGGAAAGCGCCGAAGCATCAAAATTCGCCGTCAAGACGCTCGACTCTATCCGCTGGAATGACGAGCGCGTCATCTTTGCCGGACCTTATGTGAAACATTGATTGCCATGAGCGAAACCGAAATGAAAACTCCACCGCCGCTTCCGGAAAAACTTGTCGAAGTGCGGGGACTGCACCGTGCGTTCGACAAGGTTCACGCCGTTCAGGACTTGAGCTTTGAGATTCATCGCGGGCAGGTCGTCGGATTCATCGGCGCGAATGGCGCGGGCAAGACCACCACCATGCGCATCATGGCCACTCTTGATTCGCCCAGCAGCGGCTCGGTGCTCGTCGGAGGCGAGGACGTCATGCAGCATCCAGAGCGCGTGCGGCGGCTCATCGGCTGGATGCCGGACAGTTTCGGGACCTACTCCTATATGACGGTGTTCGAGTATCTCGATTTCTTCGCCCGAGCCTACGGGTTCAAAGCAAAAGAGCGTGCGGAACGGGTCAGCGAGGTCATGGACTTCGCCGATCTCACGCCGCTGGCGGAACGGCCGATGAACAAGCTGAGCAAAGGCATGGGCCAGCGGCTCTGCTTCGGCCGGATGCTGCTGCCCGATCCGGAGTTCATGATCCTCGACGAACCCGCAGCGGGACTCGACCCCAAGGCGCGCATGGAGTTTAAAAATCTCGTGCGCATCCTCGCGCAGCGCGGCAAGACGCTTTTCATCAGCAGCCACATCCTCAGCGAACTCGGCGAGATGTGTGACACACTTCTTTTTATCGATGCCGGAAAAATCGTCTATCACGGCGGCGCGGATCAGCTCCGGCGCGGCGACGGCAACGGTGCCGATGGCAACGCCCAAATCGTGGTTGATGTCGCCGTCGCTGGCGACCCGGCATCGCTTGCGCTATGGACCGCAATGAATCCCGGCTGGAAGCTGCTGGAACAAAAACGCGACGGCGCGCGACTAGCGCTTGCCGCTTCAGATCCCGCCGACCTCGCCGCCGGCTTGCGCAAGATGATTCTCGATGGAGTTCAAGTGATCGAATTCCACCGTGAGGAGAGGAAGCTGGAGGATGCCTTTGTGGAGATGATCAAGAAGATACAGTGAATCAGTGAATCAGTTGGACAGTAAGTCAGTAGGCAGTCACCATTTGGACCCATACAATTTGATATGACCGCCATCAAGAAAGTTCAGAACTACAAGGACTTGGAAATTTACAAAGCCAGCTTTCGGTTTCAGCAGGAAGTTTTTAAACTCAGTAAATCCTTTCCTAAAGAGGAAACCTATTCACTAACCGACCAGATTCGGCGTAGCTCCCGATCCATCGGGGCCAATCTGGCGGAAGCGTGGGCTAAACGACGTTACGCGGCTCATTTCTTGAGCAAGCTGACTGATTCTGACGGTGAACTGCAGGAATCGCTGCACTGGCTGCGCACCGCCTTTTGTTGCAATTACGTTACTAAAGAAAAATCCACAAAACTTGCAACTCAAGCTTCAGAAATCGGCAGGATGCTCGGTGGCATGATAGAACGCCATCAGGATTTTTGTCTCCCCCACTGATTCACTGCCCACTGATTCACCGACCTCTGACGCACCGTTTCAAATGACCGCCACCACCCTTTCCGCCAGCTCCTCCCAAATCCCCAACGGCACTGACTTCGCCGACTGGCTCAGCCCGATCCTGGTCAAGGAACTGCGCCAAGGGCTGAAGTCCCGCGTCTTCACCGGGTCTTTCATCGTGATGCAGGTGGTGATGATCATCACCATGGGCTTGCGCTTGCTGGACCAATCGCAATCTGGAACCGGGGGTGGTAGCAGCGGCTTCGACGCATTCTTCTGGGCGATGCTGTGGCTGCCGCTGCTGCTGCTTATGCCCACTCGTGGCCTCCGCGCGCTGAGCGATGAGTCGCGCGCGAACACATTCGACCTCGTGCAACTCACCCGGATGACGGCCTTCCGCATCGCGCTCGGCAAATGGCTCGCACTGGTCGCCCAGACGCTGCTGCTGGTGGCGGCGTTGCTGCCGTATGCGGTGCTGCGATATTACTTCGGCGGCGTGGATGTAATGAGCGACCTCATCGTCATCGCTTACATGCTGATGGCATCCATGGTGCTGACCGCGGGTGCGGTGGCCTTGTCAGCCGCGCCGCTGGCGGTGCGCATCATCGTACTCGCAGGTGGACTGCCCATGGTGACGATGGGGATGAGCGGATTGATGATGATGCGAATGTTTAGCGGACGATCGGGAAGCTTCATGTTTTCCTCCTCATCTTCCTTAGGCGGGCCGGACTGGTGGCTGTTTCCTTGTATGACGGCGCTCTATGTTTTCATGCTGTTGGAATTTGCTGCGTCGATGTTTGCGCCTCCCTCAGAGAACCACCCGGCCCGCAAGCGCACCATGGCGTTGCTGCTTTCCATCATTTTAATTCCCGCGGCATGGTTCGGCGGATTGGAGTGGCTGGCACCACTCATGGCTTTCTTTGCACCTCTGGTGGGATGGGTGGCGGTGGAGGCACTCACGGAAAGGACCGTCTCGCTACCCGCGATTTATGCACCGTTCGCGCGGCGCGGTTTTCTCGCGCGGGGTTTAGGTCGCATCCTCTATCCCGGTTGGGCGACGGCAGTTCCTTTTCTGATACTGGTGCTCGGGATTATTACACTGGCATTTGAAATTGTGCCCTACCGAACCATCCCACAGCTGCAGGACGAACTCGATCCTCGCATGCTCTGGCCGATTATTTTTTTCGCATTGATCTCGCCTCTGCCGCTGATGGTCTTTTTCCCGCGGGTGAATCGACGCTTCTGGCTGTATGTTCTCATCCAGTTGATTTTCGGGCTCCTTTTCGTTGCAGCGAACATTGCGGCAGACTCGCCACTTGGGAAAAATCCGGGCGCGTTCCACTGGCTGGCCCCGTTCCCAAGCGCTTCACTGCTGGCCATAGCCTCTGATCCGAACGATGCGAGCGTGATCGTGTTCTTATCCAAGGTCACAACCGGCTGCGGCCTGGTGATGCTGGCCTTCATGGCATTCTATATTTTGCGCGAGTTCCGGGTAATCTCGCAACTGGAACGTGTCGCAATGGATGAGAAGCCCGATGTCGAAAATTGAACTGACCGCCAATCCTATCGCTGTCATCCATCAGCGAATGAAAGCAGCCGCCTCCGTGGCGCGATTGCCATTGCGAGCGGGCCGGTGGACAGGCGTGAATGGCAGCGTGCTGGGACAGGGAACGGGCAGCTCGATTGATTTTCAGGATCAGCGCCAATACATGCCCGGTGATGATCCGCGCCACATCAACTGGCTGGCCTACGCCCGCAGCGACCACTACACGATGAAACTCTACCGGCAGGAAGTGACTCCGCGCGTCGATCTCATCTTCGATGCCAGCGGCTCCATGTTTCTTGATGAAGCGAAGTCCACCCGCACCTGGGAGCTGCTCTATTTCTGCCTCGAAAGCGCGCTCCGCCTTGGCGCCTCAGTCAAACTGCACACGCTGGGCATCAACGCGGAGGAGACACCGCTGGAACGCGCGCTGGCCTACGACTGGCCGGAGAATCCTCCTCCAGGCAGACCGGATTTCTGCGAGTTGCTGAAACGCGTGCCCTTGCGCGCCGGATCATTGCGCGTGGTGGTGAGCGATCTGCTGAGCGAGTCGCCGCCGGAGCAAGTCACGTCCCTCCTGTCCAACGGACGCGGCCGCGCCGTGGTGCTGGTGCCGTTCACTCATGACGAATCCAATCCCGCGTGGAGCGGCAACATTGAATTCGAAGATGCCGAAGCCAATACCCGAGATAAGCGCCGGGTGGAGCACGATGTCCTCAACCGTTACCTGCGTGCCTATGAGAATCATTTCACCATGTGGCGCGAGCAATGCGCCCGACGCGGCATCGCCTTCGCCCGCGTGCCCAGCGAAGCAGAATTCATCCCTGCACTGCGTGCCGAAGCTGCCGGTGCCGGCGCGGTGGAAATGTGAATCCGTGATCGCATCAAGGGCATCTTGCTCTTGTGCGGATCTTTGTTTCAAAAGAGCTGGCAAGGGCGAGACGCCCTTGCCACCCTCGAATCGTTCGCCTTCTCACAACGCCACCTTCAAACGAAACGGCGCGGGCTTAAACTCCACCGGTGAAGCTCCGGCGAATTCGCCGTCGAGCTGATAGGAGATGCTGCTGGGGCATTCAACGCGGAACTCGCGGACTTGGATATAATCGAGATCGCCACACTGCTCAAATCCCGTGAAAGCAAGCGCGGTGACAAACTGGAAGGCCTCGATGGCATGCTGCCGGTGAAAAATGATGAGGTCGAGCAATCCGTCGTCGCATTTTGCATTGCGAAAGACTGGCACCGGTCCGCCGTAGTGCCGCCCGCTCCCAACCAGCACCAGCGAGCCGTGCAACGGCGGTCGTCCCTCGATGTGGACGCTGAGCCGGGGCGGTTGGTCGCCCAGCACCCGGAGACCGGTCATGATATAACTCAATGGGCCGAACCGCTTCTTCATCTCCCACGTCGTCTGCCGCACGATCTCGGCATCCAGCCCCACGCCCGCCAGTTGCACAAAGTACTGTCCATTCGCCTGCCACAAGTCCACTTCACGCAGATGGTTTCTCGTGATGCGCTCCCAGCATTTTTCCAACCGACCCGGCAGACCCATTTCATGCGCGAAAACATTCATGGTGCCTGCGGGCAACACGCCGAGCGCGGCATGATCCGCGATATCGGCGAGTGTGAGGTTGTGCTGCACGATCCCGTTCACCGCCTCGTTCACCGTTCCGTCACCACCGGCTGCCACAATGATTTTGTGACCCTGCGCGGCCAGTTCAAATGCCAGCCGCCGCGTATCGCCGGGGCATTGAGAGAAATGCAGCTCTGGTGCTGGCTGCAGAGCGCGGATGCTATCCGCGAGTATCGCAGCCTTTGTGCTGCGGGCCGCGGGATTGAGGATGATGGGAAGAGGTGTATGCAAGATGCATCGTTTCGCCAATCTCCACGCGACGAGCAAGCAAAATTGCTGCCGCATTGACAGCTCGCCTTCGTGGAGGAACATCGGACCCTCATGCAGCACGTATCGCGTCCCGGAATTCATTGGTGGCTTGCCGCCGCGTTTCTCGCCATCGCGGCGCAGGCAGCCGCCCAGGTCACCACGCGCAGTGACACGGTGGGCCAGTTGCTCAAGCTCTGGTTCAACGAAGGCAGTGCTGCGGGACTCGACCGGATCACCTATGAAAACCGCGACGGCGCACACTCGCAGCTCAACACAGCCGAATGGCCGCAGCTCCGCGTCTTCAAACCTTCTGAGGAAGAAAAAAAACTTGGGGCCGCACCGGGCGCCGCCGTGACGGTGCGGCCGCTCGCGCTCATCGGCAACGCCTCCATGGCCGCACCTGCCGACAGGGGCGGGAGCATCCCGCGCCTTTACCAAGCCACTCCCGCCGGCATGAATTTCCTCTCCAATCAATATCTGAACAATAATCTCTTTTTCTACCCATCGCATCAAGATCACAAGGCAGGATGGAACGGCGTCGGAGGCTGGGGCGATCTGTATCCGGCCAATGTCCCGTGGGTGGTCATCTCCCAAGGTTCCTCCGGCTCCGACCAGCCGTTCCTGCGCGCTTTCATCGCGGCCACGGCGGCACTGTCGCCCGACACCCAGCGGCGGCTGGTCTCGGCTCGCTTGCTGATGCCCGTTCTGCAGTCGCTCTTCCGTCAGAGCAACAAACCGGTGCGTGCCCAAGAGGATTATTTCACCGGTGCAGCGCATCCTCCGGTATTTCGATCCGAAGACATCGACGAGGAACGCTTTGTCCGCGCCGCTCACGGCCTGACCCCGTTTGCCATCCCGCCGCTAGCGGTGCTCGCTGTGAAATCCGAGACCCCCGAGTCACTGAACGGGCGCGATTTTTTTGAACTCCAGTCCATCAACAACGAAAAACTTGCTGATTCACCTAGCGTGATTGCGCGCATCTTCCGCGGCAGCGGCTACCAGCGTGAGATGACTGTGAGCGCGCATCGTTCTTACGATATTAGCGGGCACCCGCTCCAGTTCCGCTGGGCCCTGCTGCAAGGTGATACCCGACGCGTAAAAATTGAACCCTCCAGTGACGGCGCGGAGGCAAAAGTCACGATTGCCTGGCACCCGGATATTCACTCCGCCGCCGGATTGACGTCGCATCGAGTGGACATCGGAGTCTTCGCCACCAATGGACTCTCGTGGTCCGCACCGGCGTTCATCACATTTTTCATGCTGCCAAACGAGCTGCGCTTCTATGGGGCTGATGGACGACTCGATGAAATCAATTACGAAGCCGGCAACCCGCACCCCGGCCTCCCTTCCTCCCACGACCTCCGCTGGCTCAATCTGGGTCACAAATTGTCGTCTGCTGACCGCGGGCTGGCAGGAAAACTTCTGAGCGATGTCCTGCCAGATGCCGCCGAAAATAAACTCATCAGCACCGCAGGCGATCTTGCCAGAAGGCAGGTGCATGTGCGCGAACTGGATACTGACATCCTGACAAAGCCCCAGGCCGCTGCCGCGCTCCGCGAACTGGAGGCGATCGTACGCCAGCGCGTGGACGCCAGCCTGCAGGACGGCAGAACGCTCCGTGAGACCGTTGAAAGCGCCTTCATCGACTTGGCAATGAAACCGGAAATGTACACGGTGAACCAGGATGCAATCCACACCGCCGCGAAGAATTCAGGAAACGCCGCAGATTTCGCCGCCGCACGGCAGCCGGCACTCAATTTTCGTGTGCTGGCAGAGGACGGACGCGGACGCTTCGCCCTGCTGCACAAGCCGGACCAACTCACCACAGGTGACATCGCCGTTTTGCGCGGTTTTCACCTTAGCGTTCTGGCACGGGCTCTGTTTCCGGAGTTTCTCGAGCGCTCCAACCAGCCCGCGTGGGTGGACCCGAGACTCACAACGCCGAAAGTCTGGCGCGATCTGCACCGTTATGACACAGAGGGGCGCGGGATCGGCTGGACGCGCGTTACCAATGGCCGTCAATACGAGTTCGACGCGGAGGGACGGCTGCTCCCGGATGGACGCGGCGTTCGTGCGGTGCCGGTGAGATATTCCCGCGATGACGCCACGGCACATCTGCTCTTTGCGCCGAAGTAACACAGCGTCATTGCTTTTTCCCTTGTCTTCCGGCTCACAAGCCGCATTTTGTCCTTCAATCTTCCTCATCAACACCATTCAAGCCGATGCCGCAAAAAAGATCACACGGTGCCAGACGAAACAACTCCAGGCCAGCCGGACGTCCCCGGTTTCGCTCCCAGCCTCCCCCACCGGCTCCTGCATCCCAGGACAAGGAGGCTGCCATCGAACTCGACGGCACCGTCTCCGCCGTCCTCGCCGGCACCATGTTCCGCGTGAAGCTGCGCAACGGTCACGAAGTGCTGGCTCACATTTCCGGCAAAATGCGGAAACGATTTATCCGCCTCGTCATCGGTGACAATGTCAGGCTGGAAATGTCCCCCTACGACGCGGACAAGGCGCGCATCGTTTTCCGCCTGTGAAAGAAGGAGTTGAACCGTTGAGAGGTTTAAATGTTGAGAGATTCCGCCTGCGGAATTTTCGCGTCGCTCTCATCATCAACGTTTAAACAATTCAACGCTTCAACCCGCAATTCATGGAATACTTCATCACCAGCGCCGGAGAACGCACCGGCCCGCACTCTCAATTCAACGTGATCGAGCGCATTCGCGACGGCACCCTCAAGGGTGACGAACTCGCATGGCACATGGGAATCTCCGAATGGAAACCACTTCGCGAGCTGCATGAGTTCTCCGACTATTGGAAGCCGACACCCGAAATCATCGCCGAAGCCGAGCATGTGCGTCAGGTCGCCCGCATGGCCCTGGACACCCCGCAGCCCTGGCTGCGCTTCTGGGCACGAACCATGGACTATGTTTGGTTTTCCATGCTATTTTCCATGCTCTTGAACCTGCTGCTGCCGCAAACATCAGCCTGGATAGAAGCCGCCAGAGCAAATCTCATGCTTGGCCAAGCTATCACACAGGCCCAAACTATATTTCTCATTCTGTTCCCCACCGCGATGTTTTTATTGTTTGTGCCATTGGAAGCACTCTGGCTCTCGCGCCGCGGCACCACTCCAGGCAAGTCGCTGCTGCGCATCCAAATCCGCCGCCTGGACGGAGCACTGCCCACTTTCCATCAGGCATTGCTCCGCTCCCTGCTTGTCTTCGTTAAAGGCACATTCCTCTGCTTGATCTTACCGTTCCCGCAATTGTTCATCATGTCCTGGTGCCGCATCCGTCTCGTCCAGTTGGGCACCACATCCTGGGATGAACAGACCAGCCTCCGCGTGGAGCACGGCGAACCGGAGCCATGGCGCTACTTGGTCGTGGCCGTCATCGTCGGATTCATGGCCCTGATGTTCGTCGCTCTCACCAATATGCAGGGGGCCGGCATGACTCCATCCCTGACAAAATAACGCCCGCCGCGAATCTCGCCGAAAGCATGGCACGCGACCTCGTCTATTTCGATCTCGAAACCAAACGCACCGCCAATGACGTCGGCGGCTGGCATAACAAGCACGAGATGGGTATTTCCATCGCCGTCACTTTCAGCACCAAGCTCGGCGAGTACCGCATCTACACCGAGGACACCGTGCGTGAACTCATCGACCAGCTCCGCCGCGCGGATCTGGTCATCGGGTTCAACCATGTGCAGTTCGATTACGCCGTCCTCCGCGGCAGCGTCGTGCTGGAGTTCGCCGATCAACTGGAGAACCTTGATCTGATGCTCGACCTGGAAAAAAAAATCGGCCATCGTCCGAAACTCGACGCCGTGGCCAGCGCCACCCTCGGCAGCGGCAAGACCGCCGATGGACTCGATGCCATCCGCTGGTGGCAGCAGGCCACACAGGCCAGGGAAAAAGGAGACAAACAGACATGGGCCGATCGCATCGGCGACATCGCGGAATATTGTTGCCACGATGTCAGCGCCACCAAGCGCGTCCATCAATACGGCTGCAAACATGGCCATATCAAATACATCGACCGCAACCAGCGCGAACAGATGATCCCCGTTGAATGGAAGCTGTAGCGACGGGAGATGAATCTTAGGTCGGTTTAAATAATTTCGTAGCCGCGTTCGTAAGAACGCGGGAAGATTGGTAGCTTTGTAGCCAGGCGATTTTGTCCCGCACTCTCACGAGATGCGGCTACGTCTTTTTTAAAACGCGCTAGGGCGGTCTAAATAATTTCGTAGCCGCGTTCGTAAGAACGCGGGAAATATGGAAGCTCTCCCCGCAGCTGCGTAGCTAAAACGCGGGAAGATTGGTAGTTTTGTAGCCAGGCGATTTTGTCCCGCACTCTCATGAGATGCGGCTACGTCTTTTTTAAAATGCTCTAGGGCGGTCTAAATAATTTCGTAGCCGCGTTCGTAAGAACGCGGGAAATATGGAA
>VFKE01000119.1 GCA_009885695.1 Verrucomicrobiota bacterium
AGCTCATCAAGTTGAAGAGGGGAAAGGGTGCGGGCATCTCTTTGTTTCATTCGCTAAAGATAGCCTAACCCAGTAAAAAGTCACTACTTTTTATTGCCGGGTTAATATGTTCAACTTCGAGGACCCGAATGGCATACATCACGGGCCGCTTGGGTAGGCATGGATTGCGCCGGTCAGCGGCACGTCATGGCCTTGCCGCCTGCCCCTTGCTGCGGCACAGCGAGGCACGAGCGCCGCCGCCTGACATCGGGAAGAACCGAGTGGAGCGAGGTAGCCAGCCGCAGGCTGCCCGTAGGGCGAAGGCCCCGTGGGGCGGGGCTTGAGGCAACGTAACCTCACACAATGCGCTGTAGTGTGGCGAGCCTGCGCGAGCGCAAAGCAGGCTGCCGGGCCCCGCCGCTCCGGGCGGGTGGCAACTGCTTCACACTACCACGCATTGTGTAAGGGCTACCGCACGGCGGGCGCGGAGCCGGGAGGCTTTGCCGAACGCTTTCGATGGTCATTTGTGCGATTGCGAGGACCGACCCGTTTCATGTCGAAATCTTCCACCGCTCCAATTACCGCGCAGCAGCTTAACTAAGCGCCATTCAGGACCCGTTTCATTCGTTGCGAGGACTAGATTCATTTTAGAAATAAACTAATGTCTTTCACAACGGATTCCGGCGTCATATTAGGATCACTTGGCTTAACTTGTCTCACATTCCAATTCTCTTTCTTCTCATTAAAGATAATTAAAAACAGTTGGCCCGCACCCCTTTGATATTCTATGCCAAAAAGTTTAATCACATCGCGCTCACGATCCCACCGAAGTTCAAATGCACCAGCATTCCCCCAACTTTCCCGAATAATGGTTTCGTAGGTTTCAAAGACAGTGTCATAAGAGTGGCTTCCAGTGCTCGCTGGAGGTGCCACAACAATCAGACCAAACATGGGAAGTTCGACTCCCTCTACAAATGACCCTCCATTCAATTTGTATCCACGAATGACAGAAAGCCAACTGTTCGGTATTACTGTTGGGTATCCATTCACCTGTGATGTTGAATATTGACCCCGTTGACCGCCACAGCCTGAGATTAAAGACATCGCGGTCAATAAAATGAAAATAGTTTTGATGCGAAACGACATGACATGCTTTGGGTCGGATGAAGCCTGGAATGTAGAAGTTTGCGTCTATGGATGCAGACGTTGGTGACGTTGATTTCTCCAAGTCCAACCGCTCGAAACACCAGGATGACTGGTGACAGGCTCAAAGCCTATCCCACTGGTGACGAGCGCGGCGCGCTGTCCGACGGGGTTGATCTTGATCTCGCCCGACGCGCTCAAGTCCCTGACGGGCCAGTGCTGCACTCTGGTCGGTCTCGATTTGTCCATCTCATCTCGGCTCACGGGGTAAGCATACGCAGACACGCCTGTGTCGGTCAAGAGGGCGTTGTTGGCGTTTCGGTTTGTGACAAGCTCCCAAGACTAGGAGGCTCAAAATTATCTCCGGCTTGCGGCTCCGCAGCCAAGCAATTTCAGATACTCTTCAACTCGGCAGCTACGATCTTTCATGGGTGACCACACTCGCAAATTCACCGCGAGCGACCTTCGTGCGAACTCGATCACCAGATTTAATTTTCCCCGCATCGGTGATCGCCCGTCCATCTGCATCCAGCGTCAGCGAGAAGCCCCGCTGGAGCACGCCATCGGGGCCGAGCGATTGCAATAATTTCTCTGCGCTCAAAAGCTGCTCGGATACATGCGAAATTTTCTGGTTGATCGAATGGTTCGCTCGCTGCTGCAGCAACTCAATGCGATGGCCCGCCTCCGCCAGAACCTGCCCAGGCCGATAGCGTTCCAGCGTCCGCTGCTTGCCCATGAGATTCTCTTCCAGACTGCGCAGACTCTGTTCGGCGAAATCATCGAAGCGATCTTCCAGATCATCCAAGCTCTGCTCCGCTTCGCGCAAATGCCGAACCGGTTCACTGCGCAACTGGCCGCGCGCCGTGAGATCCAGCACTCTTGCATACTGCTCGATCACACCGCCGACCCGGTGCGTCAGCGTTTTTTGCATCGCAGCGAAATGCCGTCTCAGTTCCGCAATGTCCGGTGCGAGCAATTCTGCTGCGGCGCTCGGCGTGGGCGCGCGCAGATCAGCTACGAAATCCGCAATAGTAAAATCAATCTCGTGCCCCACCGCCGAGACAACCGGAATTTCGGAGGCAAAAATTGCACGCGCCACCACCTCCTCATTGAAGTTCCACAAGTCTTCCAGGGATCCCCCGCCGCGACCGATCACGATGGTGTCCGGTTTCGGCAGACCAATTTCCGCAGCGCGATTCAACAAGCCGATGGCGCGTGCGATTTCCGTCTCCGCCCCCTGCCCTTGCACGCGCACAGGGAAGAGGAGAATGCGCAACCACGGCGCACGACGGCTGAGGATGTTGATCATGTCGCGAATGGCCGCTCCTGTCGGCGATGTTACCAGTGCCACCACGCGGGGAAAGCGCGGAATTTCTTTTTTCCATTGCGGCTCGAAAAGCCCCTCCGCCTCCAGCTTGCGTTTCAGCGCCTCGAAGCGCGCCTGGAGCGAGCCCAGCCCTTTCGGCTGCACCAGTCGCACGATAATTTGATAGTTCCCGCGCTGCTCGTAAACCGTCACCCCGCCGAACACCTGCACTTGCTGACCGTCGCGCAATGTCTCGGCCAGACGAGCGCCCGCTCCGCGAAAGAGCACGCATTGGATCTGCGCGCGTTCGTCCTTGAGCGTAAAATATTGATGCCCTGAACTGTGCAAGCGGTGATTGCTGATCTCCCCCTCGACCCAAACATCGCCAACTTCATTCTCCAGCAGCGCACGAATCTGCTGCGTGAGCTGGGCGACGGATAAGACGCGTTCGGCGGGCTCCATGATCTTAAAAAATCCAGTGCCACACGGTGCTGACGATGTGCCAGACATCATGAGCCACGTCCTTCCACCCGACCGTGGGTGATGCAGCAATAAACAAAGTGCCGAGGATGGCCAGATTACCCAGGAAGATGACGACGATCGAAAAGAATTCGCCATTGTGCAACAAATCGCTCTGTTCAGTTCCGAGAATATCGAGCGTGAACGTGAGATGGAAGCACCATGTGGCACCCGCGAGAAGATAAAATACCCAGGCCCATTTGAAGTTAAGTGCCCACGAAAAAAAATGCCATTCGTGTGTCTGATGCAGATCTGTAAATAGCCCGGTCATTCCATAGAGGGCAAACACGATCATCGTGTAGAGCGGCACGAGATAGGGTGACAACGTGATGAACGCGCTGGTCTTGTCCGTTTCCACATAGCCGCCGTGCTCTCCCACATCCCAGCTGTGAATTTTTCCTCCACTCAGCTTGGCGGTCAGCAAATGCGTAAACTCATGCGCGAAGACATAGGGCAACTGAGGCCGGATGCGGAGCCAGCCAAGCGACATCCAGAACAAACACCCGGCAAGAAAGAAACAGAAGCCCTCCTCACGCCAGAAAGCTCCGGTAACTGTGGCACGAAAGAACAACTCAAAAAATGAGACCGAAGCCAGAAGGCAGACCGGCACCAGCAACATCGCGAGCAGCAGCTTCCGTCGCCGCCAGGGTTGTCGCAGCTCTTTGGCCGACTTGATGTTTTCTCGCGCCTCCTGCCGGGAAGCCTCCTCCAGTCTCTCTTTAAGACGGGATCGCAGCCGCTGGTTGAGGGCGCTCATGGAAAAATGCTCATGGCTGTTTGCTGTTGGCTTATAGATGGATGAATCATCAATAAGAAGCTACTGAAATTCAGTCTATCAACTATCAGCCATTGGCCATCAGCTGGCATAGCGCCCCTGCCGAGTTCCAGTGAGCCATTTCCAGGCATGTTCGATATGGCTGCGGGGGTCAGTGTATTGCGCCTCCCATCCCAATACCGCCTTCGCCTTCGCCGGCGCGCACACTAATTCTGGCGGATCACCTGCTCGACGCTCACCATAACTGACTGGAATATCTTTCCCAGTGACCTGTTCTGCCGTGGTGATAATCTCTTTCACGGAAAAACCCCGGCCAGTTCCCAGGTTGACCGCAGTGGAGTCGCCGCCCTTGCGCAGATGCTTCAGTGCCAGGAAATGAGCCCGCGCCAAATCGCAGACGTGAATGTAGTCGCGAATGCAAGTGCCGTCAGGAGTCGGATAATCGGTTCCAAATACCGTGATGGAATCAATCCCACCCTTGGCTGCCATGAGCACCCGTGGAATGAGATGCGTTTCCGGATCGTGATCCTCGCCGATCTCTCCCGCAGGATCGCCGCCACTGGCATTGAAATAGCGCAGAAAGACTGACTTCAGCCCCCAGGCCACACCGCAGTCCATGAGCACCCGCTCCAACATAAGCTTGCTCGCGCCGTAGGGATTTACTGGTTGCTGTGGATGCGTCTCATCCATCGGCATGCGCACAGGATTTCCATAAGTCGCGCAAGTGGATGAAAAGATAAACCGCCGGGTGCCGTGGCGTTGCATGGCCTCAATCATCGCAAGGGGGGCCACAATATTGTTGCGGTAATATTTGAGGGGATCAGTCACGGACTCGCCCACATAGCAAAAGGCCGCAAAATGCAGCACCGCTTCCGGCGTGTGCTCCAAAAAAAGTTTCTCCATCAACGCGGTATCACCCACATCCCCCTGCACGAACGTCACCCGATCCAGCGGCAAGGCCTCGCGATGCCCAAAGACAAGATTATCCAACACCACGATTTTTTCATTGTGTTCCAATAAATGTCTCACCGTATGCGAGCCGATGTAGCCCGCGCCGCCCGTTACCAGTAATGTGCCATGCTGTTCAGCCATGTGTGACCTTCCAATGCACCCGTATCATCCGCAATTCAAAATCTGCTATCATTTGACCATCCGCGGCTTCCTCACTAGGCTGACGTCATGGACACCGTCAGACTCGGCATCGTTGGACTCGGAAACATGGGCAAAACTCACCTCGCGACGATCCGCGCGGGCAAAATCGAAGGTTTGAAAGTTACCAGCCTTTGCGAGAGCGTCGGCGCCCTGCCCGCGCTGAACGAAGGTGAGAGCGGATTCACTGACGTGAATGAAATGATTCACAGCGGTCGCATCGACGCCATTCTGATCTGCACCCCGCATTACTCGCACACCACCATTGGCATCGAGGCGCTCAAATCCGGTCTGCATGTCCTTGTCGAGAAACCGATCTCCGTTCACAAGGCCGACTGTGAACGGCTGATTGCAGCCCACACTGACAAGAAGAAAATCTTCGCGGCCATGTTTCAGATGCGCACCAATTCCGTTTTCAAAAAGGTAAAAAACATCATTGACTCCGGCGAACTTGGTGAAATTCGCCGCGTAAACTGGGAAACTTCCAACTGGTTCCGCACCAACTACTACTATGCCACCGGCGGCTGGCGCGGCACCTGGAAGGGTGAAGGCGGTGGCGTGCTCATGAACCAGTGCCCGCATAACCTCGACCTTTTTCAGTGGATGTTCGGCATGCCCCAGCGCGTCCGCGGCTTCTGCCAGTTCGGACGATTCCATGACATCGAAGTCGAGGACGACGTCACCGCCGTGCTAATGTATGACAGTGGACTCACCGCCACCTGGATCACCTCCACCGGCGAATGGCCGGGCCGGAACTGTCTCGACATCACCGGCGAACAGGGCCGGCTCACGGTAAATGACGGTGCCCGGATTCACTTCCAGCGCAACCGCGTGCCCATGTCCAAGTTTTGTCGTGAGACCGATGCGGCCTTTGCCACACCAGAAACCTGGCAGATGGACATTCCGGTCGAAGCCGGTGGCGGAGCACACACTGAAATTCTGCAAAACTTCACCAACGCGATCTTGAAGAACGAGAAGCTCCTTTCTCCCGCAGAAGAGGGCATCCACAGCGTGGAGCTGGCCAACTCGATTCTCCTGTCCACCTGGAAGGACGCCACCATCCACCTCCCGATGGACAGCGCGGAATACGAGCGCATCCTCCAGGACAAATCCGACAGCTCGACTTTTGTCAAAAAGACCGTCGTCCCGAAGGCCAGCGCAGACGACTTTGCCAAGAGCTTCCGCTAAGCTGCTGGAGTCATTCATTGGCTGGCCTGCTTTTATAAGAGCGCATGCACTTCCGCCCCTTTTGTCCGTCTGGGTGCCTTGAAGTCATTGGAAGATTTTCGAAATGCCTGCACCTCACTTGGCATTGAGCTTCCTGCTGAGGCACTGAACGCAGGGCCATCGCCGCTCGGTGAGCCCGCGCCGATCTTGATCAATGGCAAGCGCCCCGGTAACCGCATCGTCGTTCATCCGATGGAAGGATGGGATGGCACCACTACCGGCGGAGTGAGCGATGAAATGCGACGGCGCTGGCGACGCTTTGGCGAAAGCGGGGCCAAGATGATTTGCGGCGCAGAGGCCATGGCCGTGCGGCCCGATGGTCGCGCGAATCCGAACCAACTGATCCTCACGAAAGACAACAAAGCGGGCATCGCGGAATTGGTTGGCCTATTGAAAAGCGCCCACGCAGAGCACCACGGCACGACGGATGATCTGGTCATTGGATTCCAACTCACGCACTCAGGCCGTTTCTGCCGGCCACATGACAAGTCCCGCTGGGAATCGCGCGTGGCCTTTCGTCATGCGATTCTCGACCGCAAGTTCAATGTCACGAGTGACGAGCAAGTGCTCACTGATTTGCAAGTGGAAGCATTAATTGCGGACTTCGTGCGTGCGGCGCGCGTGGCGTGGGAAACTGGCGCTGACTTCGTGGATCTGAAACATTGCCACGGCTACCTGCTGCATGAGTTTCTTGGCGCACACAAGCGACCCGGAAAATATGGCGGCAGCTATGAGAACCGCACTCGCGTCCTGCGCGAAATTATTGCAGGCATACGCGCGGATGACAATCCCATCGACTTCGGCGTGCGGCTCAGTCTCTACGACAAGGTGCCTCACCGGCCTGATCCCGAGCAAGCAAAGCAAGGCAAACTCGGACCTGGCATCCCAGAAGAAAATAACCGTCGGCAGTGATTTTCAGGCGGTGATTATGGATGATTCCATACTGATCCCATCCCCGGCCAATACCGAATCTCTCACCATCTTGGAATTCACCACACGGTAAATCAGGCTGCGTCAGCGAGATTACGGCTTACATTCGTTCAGCGCCGTCCAGACGCGGTCGATGGCGGCACGCAGGATCCATGCGCGCTGGCGGATGGAATCTTCTGCACGAGCTTCTTGAAGAGAACCCTTCAGTTGCTTGCGGATTCCATCGGGAAGACTCACCATGTTAGAGAGAGCTTCGCAGGTGATTTCATAGATGACCGCGCACCCTTCCACCTCGCCTTTGTTAAATAGTGGCACGCCAGTCTTGATGGCTAGTTCAATCAAACCGCTAGGGCTCAGCGGTTCAGTGACGTTATTTGCAGGAATGAGCACCTGATCGATGACATGAATGATGCCATTGGAGGCGGGAATGTCGGCTTTAATCAAAGCGGCGGCACCTACCCTGACGCGTCCATCTTCAAATCGAATGGCAACCTTTGTACCCTGCAAAGTGGTCCCCTCGCGAAGATCTAGGGCTTTTGCCAGGGGAACCTGCCCGGCTATCACGTGATATTTTAGAATATCGACTAACTTGGCGCGATTTTCTGGTTTCAAAAGTGTATCAACGGTGCCCGCCTTTAGCTTGGCGAAAGCTTCGTCGGTAGGCGCGAAGACTGTGAAGGGGCCTTTGCCTGCAAGCACACCCGCCAGTTCAGCCGACGTGGCCGCCGCGAGTAACATCCTGAATCCACCGGCCGCCTGGGCCACATCGACAATGGTTTTCCCACTCGAAGCTCCAGTTGCCGGAGCCTCGTCTGTGATGGCTTTTACCGAGGCAATCTCCAACTCGAAGGAGCCTGCATTCTTGTCGGCCAACGTAAAGCCAAAGGAAGTAACAGATGCTGGATCAAGCGGCTTGAGGGAAAGTTCGCGTCCGTAGGCTTGCAAATTGAATTCCGTTAGCGGAACCCGAATCTCTCTCCATTCACCGGCAGTGGTGGGCAGGTAAGCGCGGTAAGAACTGGCGGCCATTTGGCCCTTGACCCGCAGGTCTATCCAATAAGTCCGTCCGTCGCCCCGAGCCTTCACCACGAGGGCTGACATGCCGGATAAATCAAGCCCGTCCTGCTTGGTGCGGATGGAGGCAAAGCCGCCATTGTTTTCCAGCGAAAGCTCTCCACGGAAAATCAACGTGCCTTGATCAGAGCGGGTAAATCCACCTTTGGAAATGCCACCCATGACCCCATCGTTCACGGACGTCCATGTTTTTAGAGATTCCTCGTTTTCGAACGAAACAATGCTTTTCTCTGCTGCCAGAAGTGAGGCTTGAGCCAGGAGCGCGGTGAGAACAAGGGCGTGGAGGCCGGAACGTTTAGCATGTGGGATCGTGGCGGGCATGGATCTGATGGTTGGAATTAAAATGGGTCTAAGTTGGTAAACTTAACCGGGCTTGGTAATAACGTTCCTCAACCTCCGCAGGATGCCTGAAACGTGCTGAATCTCGGCGCGTGAGTTCACCGTTGATTGCGGCGCAACCTCAGGATCCCTTCATGCGTATCGAACTCTATGCCCACCGTCACGCGCGGCACTCGGCTGGCCTCTCATCTCTCCATGCGCTACTCACATACAACCCCAAGCTTCCTTGTCATCCTCGGCGTTCTGGCATTCGCCATTTCGCTTCCCGCGGCCACTTTTGCTCCGTCCCCATCCGTGCTCGAGGAAGATGGCGGAAACTTCGTCCGCGTAGGGCAGACCACCTTCCGCTGGAAGGCCGTCGTGAAAATTTACAATATCGCCCTGCACCTCGGCGCCGGTCAGGGAAGGTCAGAGGCCCTCGCTGATGTTCCCATGCGTCTGGAACTCGTTTATCACCGCGCATTTTCAGCCTCTGAAATTATCAAGGGCGGAGACGCACTCCTGCGTCGCAACGTAAACGGAACCATGTTCGACAGGCTCGCCCCCCGACTGTCGAAGTTCAACCGTGCCTACGTCAATGTGAAGCCGGGAGACACCTACTCCATCACTTATGTGCCGGGTCGCGGCACAACCTTGCGATTGAACGGCAATGCTCTCGCCACCATTCCGGGTTACGATTTCGCGGCCTCCTACTTTCGGATCTGGCTAGGGGAAGAGCCCATGAGCAGCAGTCTCCGCGACAATCTCCTTGGTCGCTGAGCGGTTTCCCCGGGAAAGCAAATTCCTGCTGGCAGCCCAAGTAACATTTACGGATCCACCCGCTGCGGCACTTTCACGAAGCGTGAAGCATCGTAGCCCTGGGACTCCAGGCGCCGCAGGATGGTTCGGACCGGAACATAGGTAACACTCTGACCGGGCACATGGGTTACAGTGTTTTATCCTTGAAAGCGGTTTGGCCGCAGTCTGGGGCGGTTTTATTTAGGGCGTCGC
>VFKE01000008.1 GCA_009885695.1 Verrucomicrobiota bacterium
AGCGCCATTGAAACGGCCCTAGCAAAATACTGCTGCTACGACAAACGAAAAAAGCGTCGCAACTTCAGCGAAACATGGGAGGGACTCGCTTAACTTGACGCGCATGCCCACAGGGGTGAGGGGTGTTTGTTATGCCATCCGGTGGTGTCGCCTCGCAAAACCGAGGCTCGACCACCGGCTACGGTGCTGGCAAGCCGCTGGCTTGATGAGGCGCCGATCTAAGCATATAATTTTCTCGCGCTCCTTCCGGAGTGCAGAATATATCCTTCGATAAACCGGTGGTTCCAGTCGCAGCGATCCTTGCACCACCGGCTAATTTCTTTGCTCCCTTCAGGAGCATGGATCACGGTGAATGATGACGGCTCACGTCATGAAAAATACAAGCAGACTTGCACTCGCCACGCGATGAGCCATTCTGACGGCCCCATGTCAGACGACGCCACTTCCTTCTACGCAGAATCATCCAAACACGGCAGCGCCGCGCCCGCCCAAGGTCATACCTACAAACAAGCCGGCGTAGACATCCGTGAAGCCGCGTCGCTGGTTGGTGATATCGGGCAACTCGTCAAGCGCACGCAGAAACAGCGGCAACTCGCGGGCGCGTTCGGTCTCTTTGCCGCGGCCTATGACCTCGGTGCCTATAAGCATCCTGTGATCGTCACCGGCTGCGACGGCGTGGGCACCAAGATCGAACTTCTGCTGAAGCACGATCTGCTCGAAGCCGCCGGAAAAGATCTCGTGGCCATGAATGTCAATGACGTGCTGACCACCGGTGCGGATCCGATTCTGTTTCTGGATTACGTGGGCATCGGACGACTGGATAAAGACAAGATCACGCGCTGCATCGCCGGCATGGTGGAATATCTCGAAGCCTGCGGCTGCATTCTCGCCGGAGGCGAAACCGCGGAGATGCCCGGCATGGTCGCGGAGGGCGTGATCGAATTGAGCGGGTTTGCCATCGGAGCGGCGGAAAAAGAGGACCTCATCGACCCCACCACCATCCAGCGCGGCGACGTGCTGGTCGGCTTTCCCAGCGCGGGCTTTCATGCCAATGGATTCAGCCTGGTGCGTCGGGTTATTGAAACCGAGAAGCTCGATCTCACTGCTGAAGAATATCGCACGTTGCTCCTGCCAACGAAGCTCTACCACGTCGAGTCTGGCAACTTGCGCAAGAACGTGCCGTCGCTCCGAGCCATGTCGCATGTCACCGGCGGCGGTCTGCCGGAGAATCTCGGACGTCTACTTGTTTTCGGAAAACACGGTGCAGAAATCAAGCCGCCCCGCTGGAACAATGGAGTCGTGCAGAAAATTTTGGCGCACGTGGATCCCCAAGACGCCATTCACACGTTTAACATGGGCTTCGGCTGGGTGGCCATTGTTGGCGCGGAAGATGCGGGCAAGGCGCTGGCTTGTGGCGAGGGTGCCGTGGTGCTGGGGGAAATCAATGGCAGTGGCGAGGTGTCGGTGGATCTTGTCGAATAACCGCCATGCAGCCCGGCCTGATGGGGCTTTTATTGTTGGACGGGCAATCGGTAAATATTCTCGACAAATCACACCGCGCACTTGCGTGTCGCCACTTTCCAAATTTAATGGCGCGAGCCTTGCGGGGCTCTCGTCCCACCAAACCCGCCTGATTGAAATTTATGAAAACTATACTTTCAGTTCTTGCAGCTGCCTTTGCACTCACCGCCACTGGTTTCGCCGCCAACCAGCCTCCGGTAAATGAGAAGTGCCCGGTTTGCGGGAAAGATGGCCGCCTTATTTTCCATTCAGAAGCAAAGGGCGCGCGGATCATCTTCGCCACCGCTGATTGCAAAGACAAATTCGACAAGGCGCCTCCCGGAAAATATCCGGTAAAGAAAAAGAGTTGAGCATTATTGTGTTTTGCGCAATGGAGTGACAGCTGCTGGTGAGGTAAAAGCGACGCCCTCGTCGCTTTGGCCGCTGCTGGCGAAGCTTCGTCGCCAGGCTCCATTCTCCGGCGCGAGGCGCGCCGGGACACCGGTGCAAGCGGCGATGGCGCCGCCTCTACTATCCACCTCAGAATAAAGAAATGGTTTCCCGTCTTGCCATTGGGCTGCTCCCGCGCCATTAATTGCGCCCCCCTTTTTCCAGCGAATGAGCGACCCTATCAGGCATGAGTGCGGAATCGCCGTCGTGCGGCTCCTAAAGCCGCTGGGCTACTATGAGCACAAATATGGCAGTGCCCTGTGGGGATTGGACAAGCTGCATGCGCTGATGATCAAGCAGCGCAATCGCGGCCAGGACGGCATGGGCATCGGTTGCTGCAAGCTCAACATGGAGCCGGGCCAGCCCTACATGTTCCGCCTGCGCTCCAGCAAGACCAACTCACTGGAGGATGTTTTTGGCGAAGTCACGGGTGAATTCAAGGACGTGGCCAAGAAGGTGAACCGGCAGCGGAAACAGATGGCCACGGAGCGCGGCGTTGAATTTCAGCGATTCGAACGTGATCCAGCGGCGATCAAACAGCACTTTGAGTTTGGCGGTGAAGTCCTCCTCGGACACTTGCGCTACGGCACCAGCGGGAGTTTTGGCAAGGCCTCCTGCCATCCTTATCTGCGGCGGAGCAACTGGCCTACTCGCAGCCTGCTCGTCCTCGGCAATTTCAACATGACGAACGTCCGCGAACTCAACGATGTGATGCGCCGCCGCGGTCAGCATCCGGTCGTGGATACGGACACGCAGACGGTGCTGGAGGAGATCGGCTTTCATCTCGATGAAGCGCACACGCTGCTTTATCACGAACTTCGTGGGAAGATGGACGGACTGGACATTCCGGGTGAGATCAGCCGCCGCCTGGATGTGACACAGGTTATCAAAGATTCGGCGGCTGTTTGGGATGGTGGCTATGCCATTGCGGGGGCCATCGGGAACGGTGATACGTTCGTCATGCGCGACCCTCATGGCATCCGGCCCTGCTTTTATACCGCGAACGATGAATACATCGCCTTCGCATCGGAGCGCGCGGCTCTGCGCACGGTCTTTGAGCTCGACCAGGATCAGACGATCGAACTCCCCGCTGCGAGCGTGGCGGTGATCAAGAGCGACGGTCGTTTCAGCATCGCGCCATTCGCTGAACCGCGGCGGCAGTCACCGTGCTCGTTTGAGCGCATCTATTTCTCCCGGGGAAACGACGCGTTGATTTATGAGAATCGCAAGGCGCTCGGCGAGATGCTGGTGCCGCAGGTGCTAGAAGCCGTGGGGAATGACTTGGAAAACACCGTGGTCAGTTTCGTGCCGAACACCGCAGAGACCGCGTTCTACGGATTCATGGATGGACTGCGCAAACGCCGTCGCGCGGAAGTGAAGGCTGAACTCATGGAGATGATCCGTGAGGGCCGTTGTGACGAGGCCAAGCTGGACGAACTCATCATGAGGAACTGGCCGCGCACCGAGAAAATCGCGCACAAAGACATCAAGAGCCGCACCTTCATCGCACAGGAACAGGGCCGCGACCTGCTCGTCTCCAGCGTCTACGACATTACCTACGAGGTGGTGAAGCCCACCGACAACCTCGTCGTGCTCGACGACTCCATCGTGCGCGGCACCACACTTAAGCAGAGCATCCTGCGCATCCTGGCCCGAACGAATCCGAAACGCATCATCGTCCTCTCGACCGCGCCTCAGATTCGCTATCCCGACTGTTACGGCATCGACATGGCGGATCTCGGCAAGTTCATCGCCTTCCAGGCCGCCATCGCGCTGCTGAAGGAGCACCAGCATTTCGACATCATCGAACACACTTATGACGCCTGCATTGCCGAGCTGCGAAAACCGACCGCCGGCCAACAGAACAAGGTCAGAGCCATTTATGCACCGTTCACCGACGAGCAAATCTCACGGAAAGTGGCGGAACTCGTCAACCCTGCCAATGGAAAATGGAAGGGCGAGGTGCGCGTGATCTATCAGAGCATTGCAAACCTTCACCGTGCGATCGGCGAGGAATGCGGGGACTGGTATTTCAGCGGGAGTTATCCCACGCCCGGCGGCAATTCCGTCGCCAATCAAGCCTTTGTTCGCTATCACGACGGCCGCAGTGGACGACCTTACGACTTTTTCGATTAAACCTATGAAAATCCTTGTCACTGGAAAAGGCGGCCGCGAGCACGCTATTCTCACCACCCTGCGCGAAACTTCGCCGAACGCGAAACTTTACGCCTATCCCGGCAGTGATGCGATTGCCGAGCTCGCCACCTGTGTGGATGCCAGGGATCTTGTTGATCTGGTCGCTTTCATGCAGCGCGAGAAAATCGACCTTTGCGTCGCTGGCGAAGAATCCTATCTCGTCAAGGATCGTGGCCTCTCCAATCTTTGCGCCGAAGCAGGCATTCCCTGCTGGGGACCGGTGAAGGAGGCCGCACAACTCGAAGCCAGTAAGGTATTTGCCAAGAAATTTCTTAAGCGACATGGCATACCCTCCGCCGCATTCGGCGTCGCCCACACAAAGCACGAGGCGCTGCGCGCGATCACGCAGTATCCCGTGGTGTTGAAGTTCGACGGCCTCGCTGCCGGCAAGGGGGTCGCTGTCTGCCCCGATGAGGCCTCAGCTTTGGAGTTCATCGACGAGGTCTTCACCAAGCGTGCGTTTGGTGAAGGCGATCTTTTGATTGAAGAATGTCTCACCGGACCGGAGGTCTCCATTTTTGTTTCTATCTGCGAAGACCAGTATCACATCCTCATGCCGGCTCGCGACTACAAGCGCGTCGGTGACAACGACCTGGGGCCGAATACTGGCGGCATGGGCGCTGTCGCTTCAAGAGAGTTGGTGGATGCGGCCATGCTCACTGACATCGAGGAGCGCATTGTAAAGTCCACGGTTCAGGGGTTGAAGAAGGACGGTCTGCGCTACCGTGGCTTTCTCTACATCGGCCTGATGCTCACACCCGTCGGCCCGAAGGTGCTCGAGTTTAACTGTCGCTTTGGCGATCCCGAAGCCGAGGCCGTGCTGCCGATGGTGCGCGGGGATTTCGCCTGGTATCTGCTCAGCGCCGCCACCGGCGAACTCAAGCCGGGCCTCATTCATTTTGCCGAGGGCTGGAGCGTCTGCGTCATTCTTGCCAGTGCCGGTTATCCCGTCACCTCGCGCAGCGGCGACAGAATCGCCGGATTGACCGGCCTCAATGGTGCGAGTGTTTTTCATTGTGGCACGAGGAAAAGCAGTGATGGCACTTTCGAGACACACGGCGGGCGTGTTCTGGCGGTTGTTGCGCAGGGCCTGACCCGTGCAGCAGCGCGGGGCAGCGTTTATGAAACTGTGCATGGGATTAGCTTCGAAGGACGTCAACTTCGGACGGACATCGCGAAGCTGCATTTTGTGTGAGATCATTTCTCCTGAATCAGTTGAAAGCACTCGACAAAGGGCCAGTACTTTGTTTATATAACCGAGCTGTCCAAGTTTAGAATTAATATGCCCCTGATACGCAAGGCAATTTATAGTTTTTCAATTTATTCGCCTACGTTCGCGGCATTTTTGGTGCTCAGTGGAGCAATGCACGCGCAGGTGGGCGTTGCTCCTTCGCAGACGGGAATGTTTTTCAATGACTTGCGAGTTCGTGCGCAACAGGTTCGCGGCGGAATGTCCGAGCCGGCTGGTTCACCGGGTACTACGACAGGGACTGAAGGGGTCTACTCGTTTGACGAGAGTCAATATTTGGGTCTGCCCACAGACCGGCCAGCATTGGGCACGCCGTTAGGGCTTGACGCTGTCAGCCGTCAAATAGGCGCGCCCATGGCAAGCGCCTCATCACCCACAAGCTACTCGAGGCGGCTGGCCGGCAACAATGCGGGCGAAAACGGCCCCTATCCGTCCTCCAGCACATTTTTCGCCCCGACCTATGTGTCCGATCCCTTCCTCGCAGGACGGCGCAATATAAAACTCGGTCCGGTAAATATAGGTCTGGGTTTGTCGGGTTCTTTGGAATACAACGATAACATTTTGCAAGCGAGCACATTCCGCGCCCCGGTTGCAACCACGGGCACGACTGCGGGCACGACTGCGGGCACGACTGCGGCTGCAACATTGGCTGCCTTGCGCAGCAATGCAGGCAAGGTCAGTGACTACATCGGGAGCGTGTATCTCAGCGTGGACGTGAATTATCCGATCAGTGAATATAACCGTCTTACGCTCTCCGCCAGTCTTGGTGTGAGCCAATACTTAAGTCATCCGGAACTGGCTGGGAGCGGCAACGGGTTCAACGTGACAATTTTGCCGGGAACCGCCCTGTCCTTTGACATGAAATTAGGGAACGTCGTATTTGTCTTCTACGAACGCATCGCGATTCAACCCGCCACTCAGGACGCCTTTACGCTGGACGAGAACGATATATTCGGTGCCTTTCAGAACGACGCTGGAATTGGGATGAATTGGGCCATTAATTCGGCCTTAAACCTCTCGTTGAACCTCAACCGCACGGATTCTTTAGCAGTACAAGAAGGCTTTGAGAGGTTTGACCGCACTTTGCAAACTCTGTCTGGCTCGCTAGCCTGGACGCCCAGCGGGACCTGGACGATCGGGCTCGAGGGCAGTTATTCGTTGATCGACTACAAACAGGACTTCAACAACGATGGCACCACCTCGAGTGCTGGCGTCTTTGTCGTGCTGCCGGTGTCCAGGAGCACCGTCATCCGGGTCGCCGGGGGCCTCCAGACTTTCAATTTCAAAACGCCGCCCTTGTTCAACCGCACCGTTTCTGATCAGGATATTCTCGGCACGCAGACATCGGTCAGCAGCCTGAGCGATCAAATCGCCGCGCTCAACCTCAGTGCGACTGATCCGGCGGAGACCCAGGCAGCGCAGACGCAACTCGCGGCGCTTCAGAGTCAACTCACTCAGGCGCAGGACACACTCACGCAGCAGACGACCCAGAAGGCTAGCGAAGACGTGACCGCTGGCTCCCGGAGCTTTGACAGGACCAACAACTTGAGTGATTTCTACTATAATGTGGCCATTTCCAATCAACTCAATGCCCGCATCGCGCAGCAGTTGTCGTTTGGCCATGAATCTTCGCTGAACAATACATCCAACTTGATCATCGCGGATTATGTGAGCTACGGGATGGCCATCATTGCTTGGCGCGGAACGCGCTTCACGCTCAGCGGTTACTTTGAAAATACTACGGAGTCGGCTGGCTCCCTCGCGGAAGACATCAAGCAATACGGATTTGACGTGAACCTGACGCACCGCCTCGGCGAGCACCTCACAGCGGGCCTTGGCTACCACTATGGGAACACTAATTCCGACCTGCCAGATCGCGACTACGTGCAGAATTCTTACACCGCCAACCTCAATTATGAGCTGAGCCGCAAGTGGAACATAGGGCTTGGCTATCAGTATTGGAAGACCATCGCGGTAAATCCAGCCCAGAGCTTCACCCAGAACCGCATTTTTGTTTCGACCAACTACAACTTCTGATATTGAACATTGTTGAAGATAATGCGTCGAAATCCGACAGGAAGTCCAGAGCCATGAAAGCTACCACATTACTTTTTTTACTCACCCTTTTCTCATCCGTTCCGGCATGGTCCCAAGACCCGAAATTCCGCGATGCGCAGCCCCAGCGATCAGGTGCTACGTCAGCGGTTCCTCAGGGCACCGACGACAGTAACGCTGCCGCCTCGCGCATTAGTTCGATGGAAGCGCTGGATGATTCCATTCCGCTCCGGGTGGGTTACCGCGTCAGTCTGCGCATTGTTGAAGACAAGGAAAAAACCCTCAGTCTGCTCGTGCAGGATTCAGGTGATATTGTGGCACCGCATCTCGGTCTCGTCCGCGCCGCCGGGCAGACCTGCAAGAAGGTCGCCTATTACATGAAGCGAGAACTGGAGAAGCAGTATTTCCAGCAGGCCACGGTGATCGTTTCGATCGAGGCGATCCCGCGCAGTAACTTTACGGCGAGTGCAAACGGGGGGGGCGGAGGCGCCGAGGACTTTTTCACTGTGTTCGGCCAGGTCGCCCGCCAGGGAAAATATGAGATGCTTCCCGATGAGGAGTTGACCATCAGTCATGCCATATTAAGGGCTGGTGGATTTGCCCCCTTTGCTCAAACGAAGGATGTGCGGATCATTCGCAAAGTGAAGACTCAGGAAAAGCCAGTTGAGATCCGCATCAATGTTGATGAAATCATGACCATGGGCCGTCTGCACAAGGACATCGCCGTGCGTCCAAATGATGTAATTGTTGTGAAGGAAAAATGGCTCAACTTTTAACGGGCCGGCTTTTCTGCCCGAACACTGCCACCGGATACATGCATTCCGCCTGCAGATTCCTGCTTGTCGCCATTCTCTGCTGTGCAGGGTGCGACCGCGGAGCGCGTAAGGGGAAAAAAGGCGAGACGGAGCCTTCTGGACGCATTGCGGTGGGCAAACTGCTCATTATCCCGCCAGTTTTTGAAACAGCCAGGGGCAGTGCCTATGACGCGGGAGAAGGGTTTGTCGAGCAGCAGTTGGCCACCTTGGGGGGGGCTGAGATCCGCCGGCAGGCCGAAGATTTTTTACAAAAAAATCACCCTGAGATCAAGCCGGCACCCGTGAACATACAAGTGGCGAGGGTGAAAGGAAGCAACATTGTGAGCGTCATCGGCCGGGGTGAATCTTTTGAATACAACGTCGCGCTGGTGGATGCGGTAATGGAAGCTTTTGTTATTTTCGTATCCCCCAAGAAAACGGAAAAGTCGGCAACGTTCATGGCTGACACCAATAGCGCCGAAAAAAATCTGAAAGAGGCCGAGCGAGCCTGGACTGCATTCCGCTTGGAGCACGACGTCTCGCGCCTGAATGCCGAACTGTCCTCAATGGAGCGCCGACAGAAGCGTTTCGTCGTGGCAAATTCGTTCTATGAGCAGGAACTCGATCAGGCCGCCAAATTGACCCTGGAGCAAGAGATCCGGCGCCGGCAGATTTCCCGGGATCTTCCCTCCGAGATGCCCGCCGAACTCGCCGCCCTTGTTCGCACCACATTGACCGTCGCGGAACTCGCCTATCTCTCCGCATTGAGAGGGACAAATGCCCCAGCCGCCGAGGCTGCGCGCAAGGAGGCGGAAAAGGACGGCGAGGAGAGGGTTCGCTCGATCCGGAAGCAGGTGGAGATTGCCGGGGATCTTTCCAGCACCGCGGCGTCGGAGATTGCCCGCCTGAAGTTGCTTCAAATGGAGTCCGAAAACCTTCAGGCCAGGCACCGGGCAGCAGAGTCAGATTACAACGAGAAAAAATCACGTGAGAAAAACATGAATGGTGGGCTGAACGATTCAGTTCATCCGGTGGTCTCCATTACCGAGCACCCGGGCAAGGCCAAGAGCGACTGATGCGTCTCCACACAGCTTGTTGAAATCACTTCCGAAATGTCAAATAAGAGCTATCATACCCACCGAGCACATAAATAACCCCATGGACGCCGAAGACACGCTCAGCACGCCAGCCTCGACTTTGACCCGGTTTCACGAAACCTCAGCGAGGTTTCAACGCTACAAAATCCTGATCCGCCGGCGCTGGTGGTTTCTGCTTCTGACGGCGGCCATTGCCATCTGTGTCCAGGCATTGCGCATTACGGGCAAGCCCACCGAGTTTTTTGCGGTCGGCAAAGTTCTCGTCGGTGCCAACACGGTCAACCCCGATCCGAAGAATCAAGTTATCACCAACCAGCAAACCGCAGACATCTACGGAACACAGATGGAAATCCTCGAGAGCGGGGAGTTGCGCCGTCGTGCCCTGGAGCGCGTCCGCAGCATGAACCCGGAACTGAAGGAGATCGACATTGAAATCCGCGTCACTCAGACCAAGGGATCCTCCATCCTCAACGTAGCCGCCGTCGGGGAGGATGGTAAATACACACGCATCTTCCTCAGCGCGCTTCTCGATGAATACGTGGCCTTCCGGAAAGAGATGATCGAAAAGTCACTCGGTTCCGCCATGAACAAGGTTATTGAGGAGGTGCTCTCCCGTGAGAAACAGGTGAAAGAAAAATCTTCCAGCCTGAACGACTACCTTCAGAAAAATGACTTGGTTATTTTAGAGGGCGGCCGTAACCGCGCAGCGGAGTATCTCCAACACCTGCAGGACGCCTTTGCCAGCTACCAGACGGAACTCAAGACGATGGAAAAACTCCAGATGGATGACTACCTGCGGGCCAAGGCAGCATCTGCTCCGGGAAACACATCAGAATCAGCACCCGGCGCGAAAAACACCGCGGCCGCAGGTGACATCCCCCGGGGCGATGACGCTTTCGGCGGATTCGCTCGCTCGGAACAGGACTACCTGAAGGCACTTAATGACTACAAACTCCTCCAATCACAGCGCCTTGCGATGCTGAAAAACTTCAGGGAGGCCCACGAGTCTGTAAAGCAGATCGACGAAAGTCTTACCAACCAGCGGGCCCTCATCGAGATTTACCGCCAGGCGAGCCTGGAAGATTGGGCGCGCCGAACTGCCGGGCTCAAACTCAAGATCAAATCCTTTGAGGAGCAGATCATCGACCAGACTGCCAAGGCTCGCGAAGCCAACGACAAGATTGTTCAGCACCTCATTTTGAAGGGCGAATACGAACGTTCCAATGACGACTACAAGGACTGGAAGAAGACACTCGACCGCCTCGACGCCAGCCACGTCATCAGCTCGGATAATGTCGCCATCATGGAGCGACCTCTCGTCGCCGTGGAGACCAACCCCGACTTTATCCTGCCGCTCATTACAGCGCTTTGCATTGGACTCGTCGCCGGTTCAGTCATCCTGCTGCTTTTCGACCGTCTCGATGACCGCATGAATTCATTCAGCGAGTTCCAGGCCTTGTTCCCGAATGAGGCTATTCTTGGCCAGATACCGGAGCAGGGTGGTCGCGGCGACGTCACCTTGCTGCGTTCCGACGACGACCGCCACCTCTACGCGGAAGCCTTCCGTAACCTACGCTCGTCCATCCTCTTCAAGAACTGGAAGGGAAGCAAGCCTCCGAAGCTGATTCTCATCACCAGCGCCGTTCCCAACGAAGGCAAAACCACGACCACCTCCAACCTGGCTGTTACCCTTGCCCTCGGCGGGTCGCGCGTGCTGCTCGCTGACGGCGATCTTCGCCGCGGCGGGTTGAATGAACTTTTCAAGGCCACGGCGACCCCCGGCGTTGCCGAGGTGTTAACCTCAAAGGTTCACTGGCGTGATGCGGTTCAAGAAACCGCCACCAAGGGCCTCCACCTCATTCCACGAGGCGAGGCGCTGAGTCAGACCTCCGAGCTGTTCCTTTCGCCATTGGCACAAGATGTCCTTCGCGAGATGGCTGATTCCTATGATTACGTCATCTTTGACAGCGCGCCAGTTCTGGTCGCTGACGACACAACGAGCTTCGCGCCGCTATTCGACGCAACCTTGTTCGTCGTGCGCATCTCCTCCACCATGGCTCGTCTCGCCGCCAAGGCCCTTGACCAACTCTACGACCGACAAGTGAATGTTGTTGGCGTGGTCCTCAACCGCTCGAATACGAACCTGAAGGAATACACGTATTACAACTACGCCAGCTACTATTCCATCTCCGCACAGAAGGACTCCAAAAACGTCAACGCTGCCACCGAGGCTTAACGGCCTGTTAGATTTCCCTTTTTTGGAGGGTACCACTTTTGATCCAGGGAATAAATTCTTCAGGGATTGTCGATTCAAAGTCCATCGTCTTGTCTGTGATCGGGTGCGTGAACCCAAGTCTCCATGCATGGAGCATGAGCCGTGAGATCGGCAGGATTTGACGTTGCGGTTGCGCGTAAATCGTGTCGCCGAGGATCGGGGTTTTGAGACACTCGCGCAGGTGAACCCGGATCTGGTGCGTGCGGCCGGTGAGCAGTCGGCACTCGATGAGGGCACAACCTTGATGAACGGAGATGCGTCGCCATTCGGTGATGGCTTCCTTGCTGGTGGAGGAGCTGGTCAGAACAGTCATGCGCTTGCGGTCGACCGGATGGCGACCGATGCGGTTTTCGATGCGGCCCGACTCAGTTGCTGGGATGCCGTTGACCGCGGCCAGGTAGATCTTCGTGATGCGCCGTTCGCTGAAGGCGTGCGTCAGGCGTGTATGCGCCAGATCGTGCTTCGCTGCAACAAGGCAGCCACTGGTTTCCTTGTCGAGCCGATGCACGATCCCGGGGCGCAGTTCGCCGCCGATGCCGCTGAGGTTTTGGCAATGATGCAGCAGTGCATTGACCAGCGTGCCATCGGGATTGCCCGCCGCAGGATGGACGACCAGACCGGCGGGTTTGTTGACGACGATGAGGTGCGCGTCCTCAAAAAGGATGTCGAGCGGGATATCCTGCGGCAACGTCGAGACTGGCGTGGCCTCCGGGATGGTAACCGTGATGCAGTCGCCCAGCTTTAGGGCTGCGTTGGGCTTGACTGCCGAGTCGTTCAGACGGATGTGCCCATCTTTGATGAGCGACTGGATGCGAGTGCGGGAAAGGTCAGGCAAGCGGAATTGCAAAAAATGATCGAGGCGCTGGTGGGCCGATTCTTGTTCGCTGACACTGATTTCCATGGGGCAGGATGGCCGCTAGAGACATGCCCGCAAGGAGCGAAACTAAATCCATATAGCGATGTTGAATCGGAGGTGCGTGCAAATGAAGCTAGAGCGGGTTAAATAATTTCGTAGCCGCGTTCGTGTTGCGCAGCCGCGAAGCGAAAACGCGGGTAATATGCATACTTCGTTGGCTGCCATGGCTTCTTCCCGCACTCTTACGAGATGCGGCGACGTCTTTATTTAAAAATGCTCTAGCTGGAAGTGCACCCTCAGCTATAATTACCATATTTTACTTCTTTTTTACTAAGTTTATCGGTCACTCTGGGATTTGTCTGATAAACATCGCCACTTCTCTGCAATTGAACAACAACGAACTTCCACAATATTTAAGCACCTGCCCTGCTTGTGAAGGGGTTTTAGACGTGACTGCGTTTGAGCCTTTCAGCAAGGTGGTGTGTCCGAATTGTGGTCAGACGGCGCGTGTGAGGCGGAAGTTTGATCACTTCATCATCAGCAAGCAGATCGGGGAAGGCGGAATGAGCAGGGTGTTCGAGTCAGTCGACCAGTTGCTCGGGCGGCTGGGGGCGTTAAAAATTCTGAATCGTCATTACAGCCGTGATGGTGCAAGGATGGCCCAGTTTGAACGCGAGGCACAACTTACCGCGGCGGTTACACACCCTAACGTGGTGAAGATATATTCCGTGGGGCGCGATCAGGGAAACTTTTATATCGCCATGGAGTTGGTGGGAGGCGGAAGTCTTGAACAGCGGATTGCAGACAAAGGGCATATCGAGGAGCGCGAAGTGCTGCGCGTGGGTCTGGCGGTTGCCGAGGGATTGCGCGCAGCGTATCGCGAAGGGCTGATTCACCGTGATGTGAAGCCAGCGAACATTCTTTTCACTGAGGATGGCACGCCCAAGATCGTGGACTTCGGTCTCGCACTTTTTCACGAACGTGATGTGGACGATTCCGGTGAAATTTGGGCCACCCCCCACTACGTGGCGCCGGAAAAGGTGACTGATGATCGCGAAGACTTCCGCAGTGACATGTTCAGTCTGGGTGCCACCTTGTTTCATGCGCTGACAGGCAGGCCACCGCACAAGGCTAACACGAATTCGCTATCAGAACTCAAACTGATCAAGAGTCAGCGGGTGAGCCTGACCGGGAAGGGGGCGAAGTTTTCACCGCGCACTTGTAAACTGATTGATCGCCTTCTTGCTCTTGCGCCAGAGCAGCGTTTTCAAAGTTACGATGAACTGGTCGTGGCTTTTCGTGACGCGGAGATTTTTCTTGGATACGCCATCCGGGGCACGCGCACCCGCCGTCAGAAGGCGGCATTCATTGCGATTGGCGGCGTGGCGGCAGCACTCGCCGTGCTGGCCATGTGGCCACGTTCCGCGGACTCAAAGGGTAAAGCCGTAACCACGCATTCAGGATCTGAAAGTCTTTCTGACCTGGGACAGACTCTGGTAACCGGTGCGAAGGGGACAGCTGAGGTCTTTCGCAATGCGAGAGAGAAACTGGTGGAAGGTAGTTTTTCCGAGGCGGGCAAGATGTTCAACGAACTCGTCAAATCGGATCTGACTAAACCCTACACGAGAAACTTGTCGAGATTCAATGCCGCGATCTGCGCCATCGTCACCGGCCGACGTGATGCCGCCATGCGCTTCTTCAGGGACATCCGCAAGGACGCGGACGAAGAGATCGACGTTGGCGGCGAGGCTATGAAAAAATTCTTCAGCCGGTTCGGCGGCCGCATGGCCAAGGGCCTTGGATTGGAGGCCTCAAGATCGGAAACTCACCCGCCCTATAGCACCACCAACGAGGAAGCTCTGGCCTATCTGGTTCATGGTCTGGCGCAATGGCATTTCGGAGACCCTCGCGTGGCCGCTGATTGGATTGAAACTTTCAATGCTTGTGAACCAGACAAAGGTTTCGAGTGGGTCAATTCCTACAAGAAGCTGGCAGCGACGTATCTCGAGGATTTCAAGGCTGGCCGAGACTTGGGCATGCGCACGAACGAGCCATACTCCAGCCTTGATGAGGCCCGAGATGACCTGAAGCGGACGGACTCAACCATCGCCTCCCTCAAGACCGATGGAATCCTTCGCGGTCATCTGACGGCCCGAAGCAAATATGCTCTGGAGGAAACTTCGCGGCTGAAGCGTGAATTTCAGGTCCGGCTGGTGGAGAAGCAGAGCGAGACACGCCAGCGCGAACTGGCTCAGTTCAGTGAGTTACTGTCCAGTCTGCCCGTGTTGACTCACAACTGTGATTTTGGCCGGGTGGTGGAATTGCTCAAGGAGACGAGATTTGAGTCTACCGAGGTCCAGGGCGCCGTTGCCAATAAGCTCTATCTCTGGTCAAGGGCACAGGATTTTGTCGACCAACTGGTCTTGGATGTGAACGCCAATGGCTTCATGGGAAGTATTGCCCGTCGCAGCGGAGCATCCTTGCAGGGGCGTCTCACGAAGATGGATCGCAACAACGCCACGCTCACGCTGCCCCGTGGTGAATTAATCGTGCCCACAGGCACCATCTCGCCGGACACGCTGGTTTCGATCGCCCAGAACTTCTGCGTATCCATCCGGGATTCCACCGAATATTACCGGCGACAGGAAATGATAGCCGTCTTTGCAAAACTACAGGGTCTAAACGATATGGCCAACACGGTGGCCTCTCAACTGATGGAAGAAAATCGCGCGTTTCGTCAGCGCTGGACCCTGGTGGAACAGGGCGGCTTCTAGAGCATATTAATTAAAGACGTAGCCGCGCTTCGTGAGAACGCGGGAAGATTGGAAGTTCTGTAGCCAAGCGATTTTGTCCCGCACTCTTACGAGATGCGGCTACGAAATATTTCAAAAATGCTCTGGCCGCCCTGTATCATCAGCCTTGAGTCACACGTTTTTTGATTTTTACGCCATGCGCCCGCAGCAGGCTTTGTATTTTTTGCCGCTGCCGCATGGGCAGGGTTCGTTGCGGCCGACCTTCGGAACATCCCGCTTCAGTGGAATGGTAATCTTCGGGCCCTCCTCCTCGCCGCCTTCACCATTTTGAGAGGTCTGCGCAGGGCGCGCCGCTGGCTGGGAATCATGGCCGAACGTCCGGCCGTGCTTCATCGTGTTGCGGATGTGCTCCATGAACAACTGAAGGCGCTGATGGCTGCTGAAGAGATTGCCCAGGGCTTTGTTGCTGATGTTCTGCATCAGTTCATTGAACATGATGTAGGCCTCCTGCTTGTATTCGATCAGCGGATCCTTCTGCCCGTAGCTGCGCAGGCTCACGCCCTCACGCAGCGCATCCATGGCGTAGAGATGATTCTGCCAGAGTTCGTCGATGGCCTCCAGCATGATGATGCGCTCGCTTTCCTGCAACATCTGCGGAAGCACGCCCTGAGTCTTAAGATCATACGCGCGCTTGATGCGCTCGATGATGAAGCGGCAGTTGCCATCGAAATCACGCGTTTCCAAGGCGGCCTCTTTTGAACTCAAACCGAGAGGGAAGGTGGCGTTCAACCAGTTCAGCAGCGCCGGATAGCTGGCCGGATCATCACTGCTCGGCTCACGCGGAACAAACTCCTCGACCCGGACAGGCAATGTTTTATCGACAATTTCATCAAGCAACAGACGAGGGTCCGGACTTTCCAGCACCTCGTTGCGGAAGTTGTAAACCACTTCGCGCTGCTGATTCATCACATCATCATATTCCAGCACTCGTTTGCGGATCATGTAGTTGCGCTGCTCAACGCGCTTCTGCGCGGTCTCGACGGAACGATTGAGCCACGGATGCTCCAACTCCTGGCCTTCTTCCATGCCGAAGCGATCCATGATCTTGGTCATGCGGTCGGCGGCACCGAAGTTACGCATGAGATCGTCTTCGAAGGAGATGAAGAACTTGCTTTCGCCAGGGTCGCCCTGGCGGGCGCAGCGACCGCGAAGCTGGCGGTCGACGCGGCGGCCTTCATGTCGCTCGGTGCCGAGCACAAACAATCCACCGAGTTCCGCCACACCCGCGCCGAGCTTGATGTCCGTGCCGCGACCGGCCATGTTGGTGGACACGGTGACCGCGCCGCGCTGACCGGCGTGGGCGACGATCTCCGCCTCTTGACGGTGATATTTGGCATTCAACACCGAGTGAGGAATTTTCTGGAGCTTGAGAAGACGGGCGAGAGTCTCTGAAGAGTCGACACTGGCAGTGCCGATGAGGATCGGCTGGCCCTTGGCATGCAATTCGGAGATTAGCTTGAGCACCGCGTTGTATTTCTCACGGCGCGTCTTGTAGATGCTGTCGTTGTTATCTTTGCGCTGGACGACGCGGTTCGTCGGGATGCTGAGAACGTCTAGCCGGTAGATGTCATGAAACTCTGCGGCATCCGTCTCCGCGGTGCCGGTCATCCCGCCGAGCTTCTGGTAAAGACGGAAGTAATTCTGGATCGTTATCGTCGCCAGTGTTTGCGTCTCGTGGTCGATATGGACGCCTTCCTTGGCCTCGACGGCCTGGTGCAGTCCATCGCTCCAGCGGCGGCCGGGCATCTCGCGGCCCGTGTTCTCGTCGATGATGAGAATCTTGTTTTCTTTGATTACATACTCCACATCCTTCTCATAGAGGCAGTAGGCGCGCAGCAGTTGGTTGATGTTGTGGATGCGCTGGCCCTGGCTGTCGAGCTTCTGCTGGGTCTCTTCGCGCTTCTGCTGTTTTTGCTCGTCGGTCAGCGAGGTGTCAGCGTCGATTTCACCATAGGCCGTCGCAATGTCCGGCAGTACGAATGCGTCGGGATCGTCAGGGTTGAGGAAGTTGCGGCCCATTTCGCTGAGGTCGGCGTCATGGGTTTTCTCATCGATCGTATAGTAGAGTTCCTCCTTCATCTCGAAGAGCGCGGTCTTCTGCGTATCCTGGTAGAAACCCAGCTCGCTTTTTTCCATTGCCTTGCGCTTGTCCGTGTCCTCCATGGCCCGGAGCAGGGCACGGTTCTTCGGCTGGGCGAGCCGGACTTCAAAAAATTTCCGGCCCGCGAGATCGAGTTCGCCTTTTTCAAAGTGTTCGTTGGCTTCACCCGCCAACCGGTTGCTCAGGGCGTTCTGGCGTTTTACGAGCTGTTCGACGAGCGGTTTGTAACGGTCAAACTGGTGGGTGCTGGTGGTGACGGGACCACTGATGATCAGCGGCGTGCGCGCCTCGTCGATGAGCACGGAGTCCACTTCGTCAATGAGCGCGAAGTAGTGTCCGCGCTGCACCTGATGGGATTTGTCCCGGGCCATGCCGTTGTCACGCAGGTAGTCAAAGCCGAATTCGCTGTTGGTGCCGTAAGTGATGTCTGTGAGATATTGCAGGCGGCGCAGTTCGGAGTCCTGGTCGTTTTGGATGCAGCCGACGGTCAGGCCGAGGAACTTGTAGAGCGTGCCCATCCATTCCGAATCGCGACGAGCGAGGTAGTCGTTGACCGTGACAAGGTGGACGCCGCGGCCGGTGAGCGCATTGAGATAAACCGGCAGTGTGCCCACGAGCGTTTTGCCCTCGCCGGTCGCCATCTCGGAGATCATGCCCTTGTGCAAGGCCATGCCGCCGATGAGCTGCACGTCGAAGTGCACCATCTCCCATTTCAACGGCTGGTCGCACACCGTAATCTCACGTCCGCAGAGGCGTCGCGCGGCATTTTTCACCACAGCATAGGCCTCGGGCAGAATCTTGTTTAGAATGTCCTGCTCGGTGCGGCTGAAATGGGGGAGCACGGCATCGTAGGCTTCACGCGCATTCAGGATGCGCTCCTTTTTTGCGTCGAGCGATTCGCTTCTCCAAGCCGCAGTCGAAACCAGTTGCTGGTCGAGGCTGGGGAAATGCTCCCGCAACCGGTCGAATTTCTCGGCGATGGCCGTGAGGCATTCATCGACCTGTGGCTCGTCCGCGATGCGCAAGGCCACGCCGGCAAGAAACAACGGCGGATGAAAGGCCTTAAACTGCTCCTGCCATTTCGCGGTGCGCGCAGACAACGCCTCTTCTGGTTCACCCTGAAGCTGCTGTTCGATTCGGTTGATCTCATGCACAATGGGCCAGAGTTTTTTGATCTGACGCTGGTTTTTGGTGCCGATGATTTTTCGTAGGATCCAATTAAGCATGATTCAGGGGGGTGTTGGGCGGGGGATGCGTAGCATGGCTGAAAATTGCCCTCGTGCAAGGAGCGTCTGCGGGATTGGCTCGCGCAGTCCCGCGCTCCGTGATAGGAAGGCATGATGTTGCAAATCAGCCAACTGCGTCTCCCGGTGGATCATACCGATGAACAATTACGCGCCGCCGTCGCGGAGGCGCTGGGCGTGCCTGCTATTGCGATTCTCACACTACGAGTGAAGCAGCGCGCTGTGGACGCGCGCATGCGCAAGGGGGTTCTGTTTTGCTACACGTTGCTGATTGAAGTCGTTGGTGAGGATGAAATATTGCAGCGTTCAGGGAAGCCAGGCCATGTCGAGATCGCGCCGGATGAGGAGTATCGGAATGACGGCATTCGCTTCGCGGCTTCGCAACCTGCCGTCATGAGTCCTGACGACAGGAGTGTCGTCATTCCGCAGCATCAGACCAAACCCCGCGTCATCATTGTCGGCACTGGGCCTTGCGGATTGTTCTGCGGACTGCTGCTCGCGCGCCACGGATTCAAACCGCTTTTGCTGGAGCGCGGCAAACAGGCTGGCCCTCGCGCCCGCGATGTCACTGGCTTCTGGCGACGCGGGCTGGAGTTCAATCCCGAGTCGAACGTGCAGTTCGGCGAAGGCGGCGCGGGCACGTTTTCCGATGGCAAGCTCTATACGCAGATTCGTGATCGCGAACATCGCATCCCGTGGATCTTGCGCGAACTCGTGAAGGCGGGCGCGCCCGAAGAAATTCTCATCAATAATAGACCGCACATCGGCACCGACCGCCTCATCAAAGTTGTGCGCACCATCCGCGAAGATATCATCGCGTTGGGTGGCGAGGTGCGCTTCGAGACGCGCGTGGCTGATGTCGTGATCGAAGATGGCGCGATGCGCGCGGTCATCACGGATCAAGGCGAAATGTTGGGAGCAGATCGCATTGTTTTTGCCATCGGCCACAGCTCTCGGGACACCTTTGAAGCGCTTCATCGTCGCGGCATTCCGTTCGAAGCAAAACCTTTCTCAATTGGCGTGCGCATTGAGCATCCGCAGTCGCTCATCGACCGGCAGCAATACGGCAAGTTCGCCGGTCATGCCAAGCTCGGTGCCGCCCCTTACAAGTTTGTCGCGCGCGATGCCAAGGGGCGCGCGGCCTATTCATTTTGCATGTGTCCCGGCGGCCTGGTTGTGGCTTCGTCATCGGAGTCGGGCACGGTTGTGACCAACGGCATGAGCAGTTATGCGCGCGCCGAGTCCAATGCCAACGCTGGCTTCATGGTCGAGCTGCGTCCGGAAGACATCACTGGCGAAAGCGTGTTGCGCGGCATTGAATTTCAGCGCGCCTTGGAGCGCAAAGCCTTTGCAATTGGTGGAGCGAACTATCATGCGCCCGCACAATTACTGGGCGATTTCATGCGTGGGAAAGCCAGCACTGGTCCTGGCAAAGTGCCGCCGTCCTACGAGCCGGGCGTGGTCTGGACTGATCTGCGCGAGGTGCTGCCAGAATTTATCTGTCAGACGCTGCGTGAAACCGCACGCGTGATTGATGGCAAGCTGCCGGGCTTCCTTTTGGATGACGCCGTGCTGACGGCCGTGGAAACCCGAAGTTCATCACCCGTGCGAATTCCACGGGACGACACCACCCTCGAATGCGTCAGCGTGAAGAATTTTTTCCCCTCAGGTGAAGGTGCGGGGTATGCCGGCGGCATCGTTTCCGCTGCGGCGGACGGGCTTCGGGTGGCCGAGCGGATGATGGGCTAGTTCTCTTTTTGGTTCGCAGGAGAGCAGGCTTCCAACCCAGAACAAATATCCAGGAACGAGACAGCCGTTTTTCAGGGCACCACTTCACCGGACCCGGTGTAGATCCATTTCACGACCCTGCCATCGCGGATGCGAGCTTGGGCGGAGGTGTCAAAATCGCCAAACATGGTCTTGGTGGTGTAGTCGACGATGACGGTGAAGTATTCCTGGCCGTCGATTCTTTCGACGTTGAGACTGCCCCATTTCCTGATGTTGGCCGGGGTGATTTCGGTGACCCCGCCAGATTTCATGCTGGCCAGCAACAACGGATAAGTGCCGTCCGGATTGCGTTCAGGCTTGTCATTGCGCCCGGTCAGTTTTGAATTACTGGCTCCATCCGGGATGCTCTTCACCAGTTTCTTGAAGTTCCACTGACGGCGGAGGTAATCGATCATGGCTGGCTTCCAGCGTTCGTAGCCATCGGTGAGTAATTCCTTGAGGTTGGTATCGCCGAGTGCAATCTCGACACGCGCTGGAGAAGTCGGGGCGGGCGCAACGATCACCTTGTCGCCGCTCTGGTCGAGCACATAGACCTTGCCGCCCGAGGCAACTTTGGTGCCGAACTTCTTGCCGTCTCTGGAAACTAAAAATTCCACTTTCTTCAACAGGGTGACTTCGCGCGGGAATGCCTTTTTCGGAATCTCCTTCCAGCCTTTCACGACCTCTTCGATTGGTGGGAACACAGGAGCCTGAAACTCGTCGGGATTAGTCCCTTTTTTTGGTGGTTCGTTTATAACCACCGGTTCAAGTTTTGGGGTGGTCCCTGGCTCTGACATCACCGGTGTGACCTCTGGCGTGATCACTGGCTTTTCCGTCACCGGTCTGCTGTCTGGATTCTTGAAGTCATCAATTGGAGTCTGTGCCTGACGCTCTGGCTGTTGATTCGGCACGATTTCGGAAAGCGTCTCAAAATTGGCCCATTCTTCAAGTTTGGGATAAACAAATTGGTAGCCGACAAATCCAGCGAGTAGCGCAAGTAAAATGATGCCAAAGGTTTTCATGGTAGAGGCGGGCGGGATCATCGAAAGCTACGATGCAGCTCGCTATTTGCAATCATGGCATCAGGCATGATAAAAGTAACTCAGCAGATGGAAATAGAGCGGTGCTGAGAAGCAAAGTGAATCCATCCGGTCCATCATTCCTCCGTGACCTTCGATCAGCGTGCCCCAGTCCTTGATGCCGCGGGCGCGCTTGATTGCTGAGAGCACGAGGCCGCCGAAAAATCCAAGGAGGCAAAGGATCAATGCCATGATAAAGGCCTGCCAGGCATTGCAGGGCGTGAACCAGTGCAGCGCGGCACCGAGCAATGACGCGCTGAGCACGCCGCCAATCAGTCCCTCCCAGGTTTTTTTCGGACTGAGTGTGGGTGCGACCGGATGCCGGCCGCAGAGCTTGCCCCAGATGTATTGCAGGACATCACTGCCCTGCACGACGATGACAAGAAAAAGTATCAGCCCCTCGTTGCCGAGAGGCAGATGAGGGAAGGGCAGGTGCAGCAACATCGGGATGTGGCTGATGAAATATACGCACACCATCAGACCCCACTGGGTCCGCGCAGCGCGTTCGAGAAAATCAGTCGCGTCACCACGCAACACCATGATGATGGGCAGCACCACGAACGCATACACCGGTATCATGATGGCGAACATCCCATACCACTTGGTGTAAACGAGCCAGTATTGATAGGGAAGAACCAGGAAGAAGGCCGCAAACAGACTGCGATGATCCGCATGACGGGTCGGAGTGGCGGTGATGAACTCGCGAAGCGCGAGGAACGAGATCAAGCCGAATACCATGGCACTTGCGCCGGGCCCGGCTGCGAGCGTGCCGATTAATATAACGACCATGATCCACCAACTGTTGATGCGCGCATTCAGATTGCTCACGGTGGACTTCGCGCCTTCCGATTTCGTCGTCTTCCCGAGGATGAAGCCAGCGATGCTGGCGACGGCCAGCACGCCGAGGACCGAAACGAGGAAACGCTGTGTGAGTGGGTTGGAAAGATTCATGGGTGGGCGTGCGGCACTAGGTTTAACACCGCATCGCGCGTGCGTTTGAGGAAGTCGGGTTTTCTCTCTCCCGGTTGAAGTTGTATCGGGGGACCAAACACCACGCTGCTGATGAGCGGGATCGGCAGTAGATGACCCTTTGGCAGGATGCGGTTCAGATTCTGCAAATAGACCGGCACCAGTTCCGCTTCCGGCACCCTTGAGGCCAGATGATACAGGCCCGCCTTGAAAGTTCCCATCACTCCATCAAGACTGCGGGTGCCTTCGGGAAACAGAATCAGCGAGTGACCCGCGCGCATCGCCACGGCCATCTGTTCGATGGGGTTGTCCTGCCGGGTGATGCCCTCCCGCGCGATGAGCAGGGAGTTAAACAAACCGACTGCGACTGCCCGCGTGAATTTCGTTTTTCCCCAATAATCACGGGCCGCGACCGGCCGGGTGCGTTCACGCATCGCATGCGGCAGTGCGGCCCAAAGCGTGGCGAAATCAAGATGGCTGCCGTGGTTCGCGAAATAGACCCGGAGTTTCTCCGACTGCTGTTCGCAATCCACCCAGACGGGATTTACCCCGGTGATGAGTTTGGTCAGGAAGACGGACGCGGAGCGGAGCATGTCAGGCTTTTGCTTTGAGTTCGCGCGCGATCAGCGACAGCCTCCGCACGCAGGTGATGATGCAGCCGATGACAATCACGATCAGTGCCGCGCGCATCACTTCCTGCGCCGGTTTGCCATCGTGCCGCATCCAGACTTCCGCGATACTTCCCAGACAGGCAAGGGTCAGCACGGCCATGCGATGCTGCTTGGCCATCGGGCCGATAAAGCTCTGACTGCCCGTCAGGGTGCCGCCCAGCACGCGGATGTAAGCCGTCATTACCGATAGCACCGCCGCCACACAGCCCAGTGGGATGGCCCAGAACTTCACGACCCATTCGTTGCAATATCCCGCTGCCATCAACAACAGGGGATCAGCGATGCGATCGGGCACTTCATTATAGAGACCGCCCACTGGCGATTTCATTCCGCCCTCGATGGCGACCATGCCGTCGATCAAGTTGCACAAAAGGCGCAGTTGGATGCAGGCCGCAGCTCCGAGCCAGAGCAGAGTGGCGGCAAGTTTGCAGCAGGCCAGGCTGGCGGTCATCAAACAGATCGCCCCGAGCACGGCAAACACGATGCTGATGATGGAGATGGCGTTTGGCGTGAGTCCCGCATTTTTCACCCAGCGTGCCAGCGCTGCGGCCCATGCGGTGTCGCGTGATTTGAGCTGGCGTCGCGCGCCCTCCGTGGTCGTATCCTCCGGCATGGTGGTTCTGTAGCACAAGAATGACCGTGCAGGCAAACAAGGTTTGCACTTTGCGCGCCGCGCTTTGTGCCTATGCTCGCACCATGCCTGATTCCCCGCCGCACCGGCTTTTCCTGCTCGATTGCATGGCTCTGCTTTATCGCGCGCATTTCGCGCTCATCAGCAAGCCCATTTTTACCAGTGACCGCGTGAACACCTCCGCGCTTTTTGGTTTTGCCAACACGGTGCTCGACATCTTGAAGAATCAGAAGCCAACCCATCTCGGCGCAGCGTTCGATACCCAGGCCCCAACGCCGCGGCATGAGATGTTTCCGCAATACAAGGCGCAGCGCGACGAGATCCCTGAAGATCTGGCGATCGCGATTCCTGCGGCCAAGCGCCTGCTCAAAGCCATGCGCATCCCGGTGTTGGAGAAAGACGGGCTGGAAGCGGA
>VFKE01000038.1 GCA_009885695.1 Verrucomicrobiota bacterium
AAATCAGTCCGGGTTGCACGAGCAGGAAGCGGCGCAAGGCGGCTTAAAAGAATAGTTATTTCGGCGACAGAACACTAGCTTGGCTCTTTCGATGTTGGTGCTGCCGATTTGGTATGTCTTCGCGCCAATTCTTTCTACTGGATTACTCGCGCAATTTGTCAAAGCTCGGGACAGAATAGAAAGCCGGACAGCGAATGAGTTGAAATCAACGCAGCAACCAGCTAAAAGCGAAGTGCCTGCTGTTGCTGGGCCGTTAATTCCAATGCGGGCCTGGACTGACCATAACGGACGCAATTTGCAGGCATCGCTCATTTCTGCTTTCAAGAACTCTGATGGCGTATTTGAAGGAATTTTTGAGAAGCCGAACGGAGAGACGTTTTCTTACGTGATCGGCAAGCTAAGCAGTGACGACGTGGAGCTTGTGAAGCGCGCCTTGAAACACAATGAGCTTAACGAGGCGCAGAGCGTGCAGAAGCCTTAGTGCTGCGCTTCTGCTGCTCGCTGCATTCAGCAAATCCGCGCCCGCTCCATCAAGGGAAAGCGGGCTTTTGCTGATTTGCTGATTCTGCTGCAAGCACGGGAGATTAGAGAGAGCCGCGCCGAAGGAAATTTTTTCTTCAATCATCATGCGCGAACGTCTGCGAGCTTGCGGAGTGCATCGCGAAGACTTGAAAGATAAACAAACCATTGCCGATGCCTGCCCGTGGAGATCAAAGGAATCTTTTAAACTTGGCTTTGCCTGCGGTTAGAGAGTCGTTCTTTAAATCCGTGAGATGGCCGCTGGGAATCTAACGGAAGTGGAAGCGCGGAAGAATACTGCCAGCACTTCCAAGAGAGCGAGCTTCTTTCCCTGATGAATCACAAAGAATCACTCAGAAGGGCCGAGGGCATCTGATGCCAGAGATCAGAGAGAAAAAATGGAGAGAGAGAGACTTCTTCTTCCCCTCTACTTCCTGCCTTCTCAGCAAATCAACCCGCCCGAAAATTTCCTTCGGCGCGCCCTTTTTTCTTTCGCTGACAAGGCCGCAATGCGCGTTTCAACCCTTTTTCTGCCCTCTCTTTTCATCTGTAAACATAGGCAAATATCAGTGCCTCAGTTTACATTTCAGTATACATTCGCCTCATTTTTTGAGCGAATCTTGCTCCATAACTCTTTCATTATGAAAGAGTTGGAGGCGAGGGACGGAATTGAACCGTCGCATAGGAGTTTTGCAGACTCCTGCCTTACCACTTGGCTACCTCGCCGAAAAATAACTTTGGAAAGCTACCGGCTGCGGCGTCGCTGTCAATCCGCTTGTGCTTGTGCTTCAGAAGACAATGAAGGGGGCGGGCACGATTTTCACATCGGCTCCGGGAACGGACGTGTCGCCCTGGGTCTCCTGTATCTCGGTCACGCTGCCTGCCTGGAATGACACGGTGAGCCGTCCTGTTTCAACTTTCACATAGATGATGTTTTGCACGAGGTTGCCCGATGGATCGTGGCCGGTCACGGTCTGCGGCACGCTTTTGTAGATGCTGTATTCGTAGGTTTCTTCGCGACCTGTGGCGGTGACGCGGGATGATTTGCGCGCGGGGTTGCCGAGGGAGGCTTTTACCTCGCCCACGGTCAGGCCAACGGCGATCTGGCGCTTCTGAATGAGTTCCTCCACGGTTTTCTTTCGCTCGCAATAGGCTTTGAGTTTTTCCGCGAGCTTGGGATCGGGCGATTTGAGGTCGGCGATCCGCATCCAGCCGGCGACATCGCCGTGGCGGGCCCGACCGCGCACTTTCCATGCTTTGTCGGTGATGGCCAGGAGCTGAACTGGCGTGCCGGGGGCCATGCTTCCTAGGGCGCGCTGGAGATCGCTCTGGTAGTAAATGATCGACTCGGCAAGGACGGTCAGCTTGATGGGCTTGGGCAGCACGCCTTCGATTTCAATGGCGCCGGGTTCACTCGTGAGCTGGGATTTGCCCGGCTGCGCTTGGATCGTGCTGAAGAGGAGAGCGGTCAGCGCCAGGGTGAGCGCCATGTGTGATGAGTGTTGCACTAGGGTGGAATGCTATCAGATCTTGCCAGTGTTGGAATGGCGAAGGTTCCGGGCGGTTGGCTGGCGGCTGAGTTTCAGACGCTGAATGGGGAACGAAAATTCAGTCGAACCGCTCACTTGCGACCGAGATGTTTAAGGAGAATCCGTTTTACTTCAGCGATGGCCTGAGGGTGTTGATTGGACCAGTGACCGCTGGAAACGATGAGCTCGCTCTCGGCGCCGTCGAGGTGGCTGCTCCAATAAGGGACAATGCCGTCGGAGCTGACGGGCCGGGTGCGGTTCAGATTTCCGCCCTTGCCCCGGTCAGCGATGATGGAGTTGAAGGGAACTCTTGGAGTCGGGGAAATGGTGTCGATGGTGGTGACGAAGCGGTTTCCGGGTTTGAGGGCGTCGATGCTGTTGGGAATTCGCTTGAGCTGATCGCCACTGTAATCTGGCTTCATGAGGCTGACGGCTTTGGCTTGGTCGCCGGCCAAGTTCGGGGCGGTGGGGTTGCCGCCGATGATTCCAGCGAGAAGACGTCCGCCGAAGTTATTGGCCTTGTCTGCGCCCCGGTGGGAGGCGGAGGCATAGATCACGCGGGAAACTTCAGGACGATGTTTAAAGATAAACGCGCTGGCGAAGACCTTGCGGGTCTCGGGAGATACCGGCAGTTGGTCAGGCAGTGCGTCATAGTAGGCATTCCAGATTTTCATTTTGCTGTCGGTGATGAGCAATCGAGCGATCATGCCCCCCATGCTGTGTCCGATGACCACGATTTTCTTGTGGCCAGAGTGGTAGGCGTTGATGGCGTCGAGTTGTTTCCGCAGGGTCGCAGCCATCAATGGGTAAGGGTAGCCGGTCGGATAATTGAAGAACCAGATTTGATAGTTCTGCCGGATGGTCGGGTCGCTCCGAAGGGTCTCGATCAATGGAGCCCAAGTGGCCTGGGAGTCTCCGAGTCCGTGGATGCAAAGGATGGGTATTTTTTTCGGATCATAGGGCTGAAGCCGCGCCAGGCGGGCACTGCTCGTGAAGTCGCTAGGCCGCACCAGACGCTGGAGTTCGGTCTTCCGCGGGGCCAGTTCCGCCAGCGCCAGGGCCAGTGGGGCAGTGAAATCCGCCGCGACCGGGTAGGTGTGGCCCGCAAATTTTACGGTTTCCGTGGCCAGTGGGTCAATGTAGGCGGCGACGCAATGGCGTCCATTGAACTGCAAGACTTCGGTCACGCCGTAATAGACGCTCTTGCCCTGAATGAAGGGGTCGTATTTCGTGGGGTCAAAGCCCTGGCGCGCGCTGGCAATGACCATGGGCGCGCCCAGTCCGTCTTTCATCGTCCGGTCCCTCACCAGGGTGCCGTGGAACCGGAAACGGTCGGCAGGCAGGATGCGGAAGTAAGATGGATTGTGCTCCGGCTTTCCATCGTGCGCCACGGAAAAGCTCCAGTTGCCGCCGGCGCCCGGACAGATCAGCGGTGTCTTCCAAGGTTGCAGTTTTGCACTGTGGATGACCTCAAAAATGCGGCCCACGGCGAAATTGTAATCCTTGCGCGCCTGCGCATCATGGGGGTGTTTCTTCAGGACTTCTCCGGCGGCAGCAGCGGCGTCGATGAAACCGCCGATCTGTGCTTGAGGCTGCTTCGCGGGATGATCAAGCGCACGGGCGATCAGGTGGCCGGCAGGAGTGACCGGATGAAACTTGGGACGTTTTTCACTGACGGAAGAATAGTTTGAGCAGCTTGAGACAGTCAGCACCAGTCCGAATAATGCGATGCAAAAACAAAAGTGCGCTTTCATGTTCGTGAGGAGTTCAAGCTGTCACGAATCAGTCCGCCGTCAAATGGTACACAATGCCGGGGTTGTCCCTGGTCCGGGAGAATTCAAAAAACTCAAGGCCATGATTTTTTTGGACGAGAGGGCTTTAGTTTCCAAACCAATCTGATGGAGTGCATTCGAATCCCCGGAGTGCGCCACTCAACCTAAAATGGAAAATAGAAAACCACTGCTCGTGAACACCGATGTCTGATCGACAAGGGAATGGAGAGCATTTTTAAAAAAGACGTAGCCGCATCTCGTAAGAGTGCGGGAAGAAGCCACGGCAGCCAACGAAGCATGCATATTTCCCGCGTTCTTACGAACGCGGCTACGAAATTATTCAAACCGCTCTAGTGAAGGCTCACCCACAGGGTGAGCGTCTTTTTGAGACTCTAAATGCCGCTGGACAGCCGGGGGTCGCTTCTTCGCCGAGTGGGAAACGCAGGCACCCGTGACGCGCGAAGGCCAGTTGATGTTCTTTGTCACGTCTATGACGAACTCAAGAGCCAGTGGGCTGGAACGGCTATACCACGCGCAAACTCACTCCGAGCCGCATCATGGCTCAATCCGCATCCCATCGCCGTTTGCGCCGCCGCGGCCGGCTTGCTGGATGAGTTGTTGAAGTAACGAGGATGGGAGCCTCCCGCTTACTTCGCCGTGTAGCCGCCATCCACCGGCAGGTTGGCGCCGGTGATGTAGCGCGAGGCATCGCTCAACAGGAACACCACCGCGCCTCCGAGATCACGGTCATCGGCCATGCGGTTGAGCATGGTGTGCTCGCTGAAGCGTTTCACGAACGACTCTGGCTGGTTGTTGTAGAAACCGCCTGGAGAAAGGTAGTTCACACGAACCGCGTGCGGACCATAGAGCGCGGCGTAAAAACGCGTGAGATTTAGCATGCCCCCCTTGTGAAAGAAGTAGTCGGGCGGCAGGTCGCCCATTGTGGTGCCTTCGTAGAGTTCATAGCTCGGACCGATTACACCCTGGATTGAGCCTATGTTCACGATGCTGCCGCGCCCGGCGTCAGCCATCGATTTTCCAAACACACGATGCATGAGCATCACGCCCGTGGCATTCACGCGCATGGACTCCTCCCACTGTGCTACCGTGCCGTTTGCGCCCTTCATCGGACGCAGCACGGAATTGTTCACGAGGCCATGAATGCAGCCGTGCCGTTCTTCAATGCGTGACCTCAAGGAAAGCACAGAAAGCTCATTTCCCTGATCTAATATTTCCGCGAACACGTGATGGCCGCGCGCGGTCTCTTCATCGGCCACAAGCTGAATATTGTCTGCATTCCGTGAGGCGATGATGAGCGTTGCGCCAGTTCCGGCGAGCGCGGAGGCAATGCCGCGTCCGAACAGACCCGCGGCACCCGTGAGCAGAATGGTGTGATCCTTGAGGGAAAAGTCGGGGTGCATGGCAGAATTATTTCTTCGAGGCATAAACTGAATCCGAGGCAGTCCCTCCGGCATCGCCGCCGAACTCCGCGACCAGGTTGCGGAAGGCATTGCCCAACTCGACCACATCGGCACCCAGAGCGAAAATGTGTGCGCCTTCCTTAATGAGCTGTTCCTTCTGACCGAACAGAGAGGCGACGGCAACATACTTGCCATGCTTGATCGCGGCGGAGTGGACGCGCTTTCTTGCAGCGACGACTTCGGGATGGGTGGCCTGGCCGAGCTTGCCGATGCGATGACTGTAGTCGCCCGCGCCAAAGAGCAGGCAATCAAAGCCCGGCACGGCGGCAATCTCTTCCACGTTCGCCAATGCTTCAGGTGATTCGATTTGCAGGATGACGAGCTTCTCAGTGTTGCAGTGCGCAGCGTAGTCGGCGAGCGGCACCTGGCAGAAGAGGGCGTCCATGTTGCCTGCATCAATGGGCTTTTTGCCCAGCGGGTGGCAGCGCACCATTTCGACCACCTGTCGCGCCTCATCAGCGCTGGCGATGTGCGGCACCATGATGGCGGTGGCATCGCACTCGAAGGGTTTCACATACTCACTGTAACTGCCTTTGCTGACGCGCACGATGGTGTCCATGTCATGGAGCTTCGCCGCGCGGATTTGATGTTCAAGATTGAGCCAATCATTGGGGACATGCTCGTTGCACATCCACACGGCAGAGGCTCCAGCGAGTCCGGCGAGCTCGACGATGCGCGGGTCGATGAGGTTGAGCTTGAGAACGGTGGGTCGCTGGCCAGCGCGGATTTCGCGGAGGAGTCGGGATGGTCGTAGTTTCATAGGGGGGTGGAGATGAGCCAATGCTGGGACGAGGGAAGTAAGTCAATTCAATAGATGTGTCCAGGGTCACTGACCGGCCTGCGGGTATGCGGGTAAAGCGCGCTGAAGCGGATATCCATGTTTCAATTGCCCTCGAGGGTGCCGCGGATCCGGATTAAAAAGACGTAGCCGCATCTCGTAAGAGTGCGGGAAGAAGCCACGGCAGCCAACGAAGCATGCCTTTTTCCCGAGTTTTCGCTTCGCGGCTGCGGGGAGAGCTTCCATATTTCCCGCGTTCTTACGAACGCGGCTGCGAAATTATTTAACCCGTCCTGATATGGCGCTGCGGATGGCAGGACTATGCAATAAGCAAAGTGGGCGAGAGTTTTCATGCGATTATGCCGGGGGTGTCGCGGCGACCGCGGCGGCATAGACGGCTTTCAACGTGGGATCGATCTGTGTGTGGCTGCCGCGGAAGACAAATAACAATCCGAGCCGCGAATGTTCCGTTGGATTTGGCGCGGAATGATGAATCGTGTTGCAGTGATGAATGCTGGCGTCGCCGGATTCGAGCAGCGCGCAGAACTGCTCTGCCAGTGGCACGGACGGCGGCTTCGCTATGCCCACGGAGTTGCCCCGCACACCACTGGGCTTGGTGGGCAGCACGCCGCCGAGATGCGAGCCCTTCACGAAATACACCGGCCCGTTTTCCGGTGTGACCGCATCGATCGCGATCCACACCGTGAGCATGTCCGGCGGTGTCTGGCAAAAGTAAGCATTGTCCTGGTGATACGGCACGCCGGAGCCGACGCGCGCCGGCTTGTTGAAAGTCTCGATCGCCGCGAGCACCGGCTCTCCATGCATCAGCGCGGCGATGATCCGGCGAATGTCTTCACGCTCCGCGAGGGCGTGCAATTTCGGATTGTGCAGTTCGATCCGCCAGAGATTGCGAACGGTCTTGCCGTCCGCTTCCATCGTCGCCGCATCAACCGGCAGCCCCGGCAGATCGTCGCGAACGTAGCGGTCAAGTTCCGCGCGCACATCGGCGACTTCAGCGGCACTGAGAAACTGGCGGATGACCACAAAGCCGTCGCGTTCGTAGTCGTTCAAGAGTTTGCTGGTGTTGATGCTGTTCATAGCTGGCGTTTTGTGGTTCTTCGGGCATTCAAGCGGGTAAAGAAGGTTGAAAAAGTGAGTGTGCAAGTCAAACAATGAGGATGGACATCAGTGAACAAAGTGTGCGCGAACATTACGGCCAGATACTTGGCATCGGGAAGCAATGGAGAGTTGAAAAAGTGGAGATTCAGCACGCGGCGCGGCGTTTGGAGGCATGGGTGCGATGGCGTCCGGGACGACGCTTGCACTGCCCGGAGTGTGATCGAGTCTGCCCCGGCTACGATCAGCTCGCGCAACGCACCTGGCGCCATCTCGACGCCTGCGGCTACACCACGTTGTTGCACGCCAGTGTGCCGCGTTGCCAG
>VFKE01000059.1 GCA_009885695.1 Verrucomicrobiota bacterium
GCCACCGGTCGCGTGAAAAGCTGCCACAAATCCGTAACGCCACCCACCACATCTCCCCCGATATAGTTCGCATTGTAAGCCTCCATCTCGGCGCAGTTCATCGTGTGAGTGGCCAAGATGCAATCCCTGAACCCGGGGGCAAAACGCTCGATCTGGTTATTGATCACATCCAGCCTATTCGTGGTCGAACCATGCGGCACATGGCAATAGGCCCAAGCCACCTGCTTATTCTGCGGCGCGCGTGTAAAGTCACTCAGCGATGGCTGAGATACTAGCACAAAAGGATTGTCGTATAATGTGCTACCCCATGCAAATTTCTCCGCCATTGCAACCTCATCGAAGTTTCCGCCCACATGCACCGTTCCGGCACCCCGACAGGCGGTATTGATCCAAGGAATGGGCGCATTGAGGGCATAATCGACCTTGAAAACACCCGGCCCGTGACGATAGCGCAGCAGTCGATTGCGATATCCGGCTGGCAAATCATCCCGACAAATGCTGGCCAGATTGCGCGGCGAAATATCAAATAAATAGGCTCCGGCTTGCGGCAGTTCAGCGAGACTTTCGATTCTCTGCCCGCACTGAACTTCCCCGCCATGCGATTGCAGAATCCGCACCAGCGCATCAGCCAGACCTTGCGATCCTCCTTGCGGAATCGGCCAGCCCACGGCATGAGCACAGACCTGCAACATCAGTCCCACCGCTGATGTCAGCAGCCTGTTTAATGGCATCACTCCGTGCGCCGCATTACCGGCAAACAAAGCCCGGGCTTCCTCCGTCTTGAACAATTTCGCAAACACCGACGCCGGCAAACCAGCCCCCATTCCAAACCGGGCCAGCGTCAGCGGATGCCGCGGAACACGAAACGGCGCCAGCGCATCCCCGAACAAATCCGCCGCGTGAGTAACCAGCGGCTGAAAAATCTGGCGATAGCGCGCGCCATCCACTCCCAGTCCCTCGGCCGTCTTTTCCAGATCGCGATACAGCAACGCCGCCCGCCCGCCATCCAACGGATGCGCCAGCGGCACTTCGGGATGCAGCCACTTCACGCCGTGTGCTTTCAAATCGAGCGTGCGGAAAAACGGCGACGCCAACGCCATCGGATGCACCGCGGAACACACGTCGTGTTTGAAACCGGGCAGCGTCAGTTCCTTTGTGCGCATCCCCCCGCCCGGCGTGTCCGCCGCCTCCAGCACCAGCACTTTCCGACCGTTACGCGCCAGATGGATTGCAGCTGCCAGCCCATTCGGCCCCGAGCCAATAATAACAGCGTCATAACTTTCCACGATGGATAAAGCCACATGGAGCAGCGATTGGCAATCGCGAACGCAACACCCTTCAATGCAAGGAGCGGCGGTTTGATACCGCCGACCTTCATCCACCGCGACAGCGGTAAACATTTCTTCCCGCTGCGCGGATGAGGCATAGACGGCGGTATCAAACCGCCGCTCCTTGAATCAACGACAACTAGCTCACAACGTTCACCGGTCTACCGTCGAGAAACGCTTTCACATTACCTACCGCGACCTCAATCAACCTCCCGCGCGCCGCCTTGCTCGCCCATGCGATATGCGGCGTGATGAGGCAGTTCTTCGCTGACAGCAGCGGATTATCCGGCTTCGGCGGTTCACTGGAAAGCACGTCCAATCCTGCGCCGGCAATACGTCCGGAGTTTAGCGCTGCGGCCAAATCCGCCTCATTCACCAGCGGCCCCCGCGCGGTGTTGATGAGAAAGGCGCTCCGCTTCATCTCCTCGAGCGACTTGGCATCGATCAGTTCGCGCGTATCCTCCGTCAACGGGCAGTGCAGCGTCAGCACGTCGGACCGCTCGAAGATTTCATCCGGATGCACTTTCCGGATGCCTGGCAGCGGTTCCTCCAGCCAGTCCCGGCGACAGGCGATCACCCTCATGTCCATGGCCAGCGCGATCCGCGCCACCGCTTCGCCGATCGCCCCGTAGCCGAAGATACCCATCATCAGGCCGCTGAGTTCGACGAGTGATCCATCCCAGTAGCAAAAGTCCTCGCACCGGGTCCACCGCCCCCCGCGCATGGTTTCCGCGTGATGCCCGACGCGGTGGGTCAACTCCAGCAGCAATGCGAAAACAGTCTGCGCAACAGACGGCGTCGAATAGCCCGGGACGTTCGTCACGGTGATGCCCCGCTCCCGCGCCGCATGAATGTCCACGACGTTGAAGCCCGTCGCCAGCACGCCGATGTATCGCAGCTTCGGCAGGGCGCGGATCGTATCGCCGCTGAGCACGGTCTTGTTCGTCAGGATGATCTCGCAGTCCGTCGCGCGTTCGATCACCTGCGATGCCGGCGTGCGATCATGAAAGGTGCAGGCAGCCAGCCCTTCGAGGCCAGACCATGAAAGATCGCCGGGATTCGCCGTGAAAGCATCAAGGATGGTGAGGCGCATCCAGAGTAGTGACGGCATCCTGCCGACATACAATGTGAAAATGATGATCACAGGATGCGGTCACTACTTGCAAAGTCCGCGCACCTTTCCATCTTCACGTCTCACACCAACCTCCTCCCCTTCTATTCCCCCATGAACAGAAAAATTCGTTATGGCATGATAGGCGGCGGACGTGGCGCCTTCATCGGCGGCGTTCACCGCATCGCGGCGGCAATCGATCAGCAGATTGAACTCGTCTGCGGCGCCTTCTCTTCCAATCCGCAGAAATCCAAGGACAGCGGTGGCGATTTCTTCCTCCCTGCCGATCGCTGCTACGGCACTTTCCAGGAAATGATCAAAGCGGAAGCCGCGCTGCCTGCGGACAAGCACATGGACTTCGTCTCCATCGTCACGCCGAACCACATGCATTTTCCTGCGGCGAAGCTCGCACTGCAGAACGGCTTTCATGTGCTCTCGGACAAGCCGGCGACCTTCAATCTCGCCCAGGCCAAAGAACTGGCGGCGATCGTCAAATCCACCGGCCTGCTCTACGGTGTCACCTATAACTACACGGGTTATCCGATGATACGCCAGGCCCGCCAGATGGTTGAGCAGGGCAAGCTCGGGGAAATTCGCAAGGTGCTTGTGGAGTATCCTCAGGGCTGGCTCGCCACCATGCTCGAAAACACCGGCCAGAAGCAGGCCACCTGGCGCGTCGATCCGGCAATCTGCGGAGCCGCTGGTTGCATGGGCGACGTCGGCACGCACGCCATCAACTTGGCCGAATACGTCACCGGACTGCACATCAAGGAACTCGCCGCGGATCTCACACACTTTCTCGGTAGCCAAGGCCGCAAGCTGGAGGACGATGGCAACGTGCTGCTGCGATTCACCAATGGCGCCAAGGGTGTGCTCCACTCCAGCCAAATCAGTGTCGGTTGCGAAAACAACCTCAGCCTCCGCGTCTACGGCGAGCTGGGTGGCATCGAGTGGAGCCAGCTCGATCCCAACTCGATGACCGTCCGGTTGCTGGACCAGCCGATGCAGGTCTTTCGCACCAGCATGGGTTATCTCGGCAGCGCCGCCGCCGCCGCCACCCGCACCCCCGCCGGCCATCCCGAGGGCTACCTCGAAGGATTCGCGAACATCTACCGCAATTTCACCAACCACATCCGCGCCGTCGCCGCCGGCACCAAGCCAAACCCGCTCGACATGGATTACCCCTCGATCGAGGAAGGCGTCGCCGGCATGGCGTTCATCGAAGCCGTGGTGGCATCATCCGCCAAGAACGCCGCGTGGACCCCGCTGGATTACACGCCAACCACGCGGGCCAAGTATGGCGATGCGTCGCTGAACAGCGACCGCGGCGGGCTGAGCTAGCGCATTTAACAAAAAACCGTAGCCGCATCTCGTGAGAGTGCGGGACTATATGGCCTGGCTACAAGGCATCCAATCTTACCGCGTTCTCACAAAACGCGGCTACGCCTTAATTGAAATTGCTCTAAAGGCAGGCAGCGGAATGCCATCGTGATGGCGGAGCCATCCCAGCCGATGCCGAGGGGTTGAGTCCGCGCAGCGGACGACACCCCTCGGCCATGTGGGCCCTTCACGCATCGCTCCGCGATGCGGTAAAATATCGCGACCTTTCGAGGGGTGTCGCTTCGCTCAACCCCTCGCTACAAGCTGACACCGCATCGGCGATTCTCTCAAGGCGGTACGTTCAAGGCACTACATTCAAGTCGATACATTCCATGACGAATTACTCAAATCGACACCGGCCTGCCCGTCTTCGCAGAAGCGTAGATCGCGTCGATGACCTGCATCAGACGCAGGGCCTGCTCCGGCGTGTTCAACGCGGCGGCTTTGCCCTGGAGCGTTTCGATGAAATTCGCGGCGGAGCCGATGCGGCCCATGTCCTCGCACGCGGGCGTGATGATGCTACGGTTCACGCTGTGACCGTTCTCCTGGACGTAGAGTTCACAGGTGTCGATCGCGGAGTTGTCGAGCCCGTCGCTGCCGAAGAGTCGCTCCACTTTGCCGCCGGCCCTGGTGCCCTGGAAGACCACGGAGACTTCCTCGCGCTTCACCATTTCGGCCCAGGAGACCTGGAGGCTCAGCACCTGACCCGTCTTGAAGGTCACGAAGCCATGCGCCGCATTTTCCACATCGGTCGTGCCGCCCACGCGGTCGGGAATGCCCCACGGACCTTTGAACTGCTTGTCCTGGATGAAATCCGAGAACGTCTGGCCCAGCACATGAGCAGGCTCGGGATAGCCCATGAAATACATCGCGAGATCCACCATGTGGAGCAGGTCGATGAGCGGCCCGCCGCCGGAGAGTTTCCTGGTGGTGAACCAGCCGCCGAAGCCGGGGATGCCCGTGCGGCGAATCCACTTCGCCTGCGCGGAATTGATTTTGCCAACCACACCCTCTTTGATGTATTTCATCATCGCCTGCGATTCAGGACGCGCGCGGTTGTTGAAGTTGAAGAGCACTTTTCTGCTGGCTTTTTTCGCGGCGAAGATGATCTCCTTCACTTCCCTGGCATTCATCGCCGGCGGCTTTTCCGAGAAGACGTGCTTGCCCGCCTGGAGGCACTGGATCGTCAGTGGCTTGTGGAACTTGTTCGGGACGATGACGCTGACCGCCTTGATCTCGGGACTGCCCTTGAGCATGGCGTTCACGGAATTGTAAGCCTTGGGAATGCCCCACTTCTCCGCGGCCCTGGCTGCCGCTCCGGGGGCCGCATCGGCCACCGCCACGATCTCCGCTCCCGCCTGACGGAACCCCGCTGCGTGATATTGCAACATGCCGCCTGCCCCGATGATTCCAACTTTGATGGCCATATAGGTGATGAGTTATGTGATGAATGAAAACGCAGTCGCGAAAATGACGGTCGGATGCCACCGAGTCAAGACTTGTTACTTGATAAAGATATCTGTTCAACGCGATCCAAAAATAGCACTGCCCACCCGCACGATGGTCGCGCCCTCCTCCACGGCGACAGCGTAATCATGGCTCATGCCCATGCTCAACTTCGCAAACGTAGCGCCGGACTGCTTCTCAAGCGTGTCACGGAATTCACGCAAGAAGATGAAATACTTTCGTGAATCCTCCGGCTTCCGCCCCGGCGGCGGAATGCACATCAGCCCCTGGATTTCCAGACGCTTGAGCGCCAACAAATTCTCCAATTGCGATTCCAGCATCGCTGTTGCAAAACCGAACTTGCTGGCCTCCGCGGCCACATTGACCTCGAGATAAACTTTTGGAAACAGTCCCATTTCCGCAGCCACTCGGTCGATGTCCCGGGCAAGGTCAAGGCTGTCCACGCTTTGGATCGCCTCAACACAAGGCAACACTTTGCGAATTTTATTGGATTGAAGGTGGCCAATGAGATGCCAACGCAGGTGCGAAGGAAGCAACGGCTGTTTTGCCAAAAACTCCTGAACCCGGTTCTCTCCGAACAGGCGTAATCCGGCCTCGACCGCTTCATGCACTACTTCTGCGGAAAATGTCTTGCATACGGCGAGGAGTTCGACATCCTCAGCGTCCCGCCCGGAACGACGCGCAGCCTCTGCGATGCTGGATCGTACAATGTCAATCTTGACGGCAACGTTAGTCATTAATAAATCAGCTGGATTATTTCTGTCTATTCATTCAATTTATCTACCAGACATGCAACTCCAGTCTCTAAAAATATTTTGCGACCTTGTGGATCTCGGAAGCTTTTCCGCCGCCGGCGCCAGAAACAGGATCACGCAGAGCGCGGTGAGCCAGCAAATCCGCGCTTTGGAGCTTAGTTTTGGAGTGACATTTTTTGAGCGTGCCAATAAGAAGTTTTCCGTCACACCTGAGGGCCGCATTTTCGAGCAGGCGGCGCGGGAGATTATGGAATTGTTGGAGCATATTCCGACACGACTCAGGGAAGCGAACGGGGTAATCGCGGGCGGACTCAAGGTAAGCACGGTCTACAGCATCGGCTTGCATGACTTGCCCAGGAGATTGAAAGCCTTTCGCATGGAGCACCCTGAAGTGCTGGTGCAGGTGGAATACAAGCGCACCTCTCATATTTACGAAGACGTGCTCTCCGGCCGCGCAGACATCGGTTTGGTTCCCTACCCTCGAAATGGCGGCGGGATCAATGCTGATGTATTTGACGAGGATGAACTTGTCGTGGTCTGCCCCGTAGGTCACAGGCTGGCGAAAAAGAAACGAATAAAGCTGCGCGAACTGCAAGGAGAAAACTTCGTGACATTCGATCCCGACACTCCGACGAGCAAGGCCATCAACCTCGCACTCCGGGACCACCAAGTCAGCTTCGCTCAACGGCATGAATTTGATGAAATCGAAACCGTAAAGCAGGCTGTTGAGGTTGCCGGGGTGGTCTCGATCGTGCCGCGCCGCACAGTGGAAAAAGAGGCCAGGGACGGCCGCCTCTGCGTGGTCAGGATCGAAGACGTTGTGCTTAAGCGTCCGCTGGGTATCATTCGCAAACAGGGCAAAATCACCAGTCCAGCCCTGCGAGAATTCGTTCGTGCGATGGGGGTTGCCAAAAAGGGATGACCGGGCGTTTATTGCACTCTGCAGGGACACCCGGTGTTCCACCGTTCCCTGGCCATCTGCCCTCGATTAATTCCTTCGCGTTTGTGCCACAACCGATGTTGTTCTGCCGACCATCATTGAACCTTCTCAAATGCGGCGCAGCACCAGCACCACGTCCGCGTAGTTGTCGTCGAGCTTTCGCATTTCGCTCATTTCACAGCGAAAGTCGTGACAGGCAACGAGCTTGAATTCCGGAACCGCCCGTAACAACGCCCTCGCCTCCGCCACGTTGTAAGTTCGAAATCGCCAGCGAGTCTCCTGGGTCCATGTTTTCCCTCCACGAGTAATTCGCAAGCGCGTCCGCATCGCCTCTGTGCGCGCGCGCCGGTCCGGCGGCCAGGTGTGCGTGTTGCAGACAACACTGATGCCATCACGCTGCGCGACCCACCGCTCATGCTCAGCACGCCCATTTTTGTAATCGGAAAGGTGAATCCCCAATACATAGATGCCGCCTGTTCGCAGTGATCCCGCGACCCGTCGTAAATGAGAAACGGCACCCGCTTCGTCGAGCACATATTTAAATGTGCTCACCAGGCAGTGCGCCAGATCGAACTTTCGTCGTGCCGGCACCTTGAATTCTTCCATGCGATCGAACCACAATGTCGCGGCGAGTTTCCTCTTCATCAACCTCGTCTGTGCGTAGTCCAGCATGTTCTCATTGAGATCAAAGCCAGACACCTCATGTCCGCGTCGCGCCATCTCAGCCACCAGCCTTCCGGAACCGCACGCGGGTTCCAGCACCCGCAACGCATCCGATTTCTTCCCTGTAGAATATTCGGCCATAACCGCCTCGAGAAATTTCGCCTCCTGCCCCGTGTCCGTATCGAACACGATGTCATAGTAAAGCGGCGTGTCATACCAGTCGGCAGTTTCCTTGCGCATGAAGAATGATTCCAGACAGTTTCGAAGCCGCAAAGCGAATTAACAAAATGAAACAGAATTGTCAGAGGCAGCAATATCCATTCTGTTGAATTCCGTTAATTCTGTCAAACCTCAGACAAGCAACATGCAATCCCCATAGCTGTAAAACCGGTATCGCTCACGGATCGCTTCTTGGTAGGCGCGGAACATCAGTTCTTTGCCCGAAAACGCACTGGCCAGCATTAGGAGCGTGGATTTGGGCAGGTGAAAATTCGTCAGAAGCGCATCCACCACACGAAACTCATGGGGCGGATGAATGAAAATGCCTGTCTCGCCGCGCTCCGCGACCATCTGGCAGTGACGCCGAGCAACACTCTCCAGAACGCGGGTAACGGTGGTGCCCACGGCAATGATGCGTTTCGCGTCATTGATTTTCGCAGCGGCACCCTCACTAACCTCGTATGACTCGGAGTGCATCACATGATCCTCTATGCGCTCAACCTTCACTGGCTGAAAGGTGCCAACACCCACGTGCAGCGTGATGAACGTATGCGGCAAGTCACGCAGGATTTCGGGAGTGAAATGCAGTCCAGCGGTTGGCGCGGCGATGGAACCCTCCTGCTTCGCATACACCGTCTGGTAACGCTCCTTGTCAGACTCGCGGTCTTCACGGTGCATGTAGGGCGGCAGCGCCAGGTGACCGTGCAGTGATTCATCGACTGCACGATCAAACTCGATCATGCGGTCGCCGTTGTCGAAGACATCCATCACGACACCCGTGGCGTCACCAATTTCGATTTGATTCCCAACTCGCAGCTTCTTTCCCGGCTTCACCATGCAACGCCACGTCGTCCGCGCTGTCGCCTTGAGCCGCAGCAATTCCTTTGTTCCGTCATTCGAAAAAAACCGCGCCGGAACCACTCGGGTGTCATTGAGCACCAGCAAATCTCCCTTGCGAAAAAATGATTTCAATTCAGCGAAATGGTGGTGTGCGATGGATTGCGCCGCACGGTCTACCACCATCATTCGAGATGCCGCGCGATCCTCCAGCGGCTCACTGGCGATGAGTTCCGGCGGTAGGTCGTAATCGAAATCAGAGGCGAGCATTCGCTAAATGGTCATAGCCGAGTAGCCGCCATCCACGACAAGCTCATGCCCGGTGATGAACGAGCCCGCCGCATTCGATGCCAGCAGCAACGCAGCGCCCACGAGTTCTCGCGCCTCGCCAAAACGGTTGATTGGCGTGTGTCCGAGGATTTTGGCCACCCGCTCCGGAACCAGCACATTCTTGTTCTGTTCCGCGGGGAAGAATCCTGGCACCAGCGTGTTCACCCGGATCCCCAGCGGCGCCCATTCGCGCGCGAGATTACGGCTCAGATTGTGCACCGCGCTCTTGCTCATTGAATAGGTGAAGACGCGACTCAAGGGAATTATACCGGACATGGAACCGAGGTTGATCACGCTCGCGGCGATTTCGTTGTCCACGAAATAACGACCAAACACCTGGCACGCAAGGAACGTGGCTTTGGTGTTGATGTTCATGATGCGGTCGTATTCATCCTCCGTGATCTCAAGAAACGGTGTCACCGAGTTCACGCCCGCGCCATTCACCAGAATGTCCACCTTGCCGCTGCGCTGCAAGATCTCCGCGAGCAAGGCTTCAAGTCCGTCCTTTTTTGAGGCATCGCAAGAAACAAAATAACCTTTCCCGCCAACTGCGCAGATATTCGCCAGCCTCGTCTCCGCCTTCGCCGCATCGCGTCCGACGACGACGACCTCGGCTCCCGCCTCGGCAAAGCCCAGCGCCATCGCCCCGCAAAGTTCGCCCGTGCCGCCGATGACAACGGCGGTGTAGCCTGACAGATCAAAAAGGTTCGGTTTGGACATGACAGAATGATGCCAAGCCGCGCGCGCCGGGCAAGGCGAATCACCCTCGGACGTCGAATCGCTTGCGCACGCCTCCACGCGGCGCAACGGTTTACACGATCATGTTCAGCCACATTCTTCTATTCATCGCCGGTCTCGTCTGCGGACTTGGCACAGTCCTGATCTGGCAGGGGCTGCGCTTTGCCGCGGATTTGAAGGCGGCAAAACATGCCACGGCCGCCGAGTTGTTTCTAAACGCACCGGGAGAGCGTGACCGGCTGGCGCTGACGGCGATCGACGAATGCAAGAAGCGCCTGCGCTGGAGCAAAGACCCAAATCCGGAATGGCTCACACCTTTGGTAGATGAAATCCCGCGCCTGGTGCGTGAGATCGCCGTGATCTATCATCCCGAATCACCCAAGCCCCTGCTCGCCCCCGGCTTGAGCCAATTCACACGGTCTATTCAGCTCGCATCATCAGATGTAACAGAATTCCTCCAAACCCGAACCGTGGGCCGGTTAGTGGATGTGAGCGCGCACACGGCGCTGCAAACCTGGGAAAAAGGGCGCGAGATCGTCCAGCATGAAACCATGCAAAAGCTGGGTCGCTGGTATAAGAAAATCCTGCCCGTGTGGCAGGTGCTGCGCTTCAAAAGTCCGCTGGTCTGGGCCTCCATGGCTGTGTCCAACGTGGCCGCACGCACCTTGCAGCCCGCGATCATCGACATCATCGCCCGCCGTGCCGTGGAACTCTACAGCGGTCGCATCAGCAGCGGCTCGCTGGCGCGACTGGAGGATGTGGACTGATCAGAGGCGGGTCGCCGAAGACTAAGTGGCTCAGGCGGCCCTCCGCATGAATCGAAAACCTCGCGCAGCGCTCTCTGAAAGTTTGGCGCTTCCGCGCAAGAATTCAGATTCACGCGGAGGGCCGCGTGAACCACTTAAGCAGCGCGTGCCAAGAATCGTGAAAAATGCAGATTGGCGAAAGCAGACAAACCAGGGACTACCGCACCACCCGCGCGCCACCGCCGCCCATCGTCTTTTCGACTTCTTTGCGGGTGGCCATCGAGGTGTCGCCAGGCGTGGTCGAGGCCAGTGCGCCGTGGGCGGCGCCATATTCGACCGCCTTCTGCGCGTCGTTGAACTCCATGAAACCGAACTGCACACCGGAGGCGAAACTGTCGCCGCCGCCGACGCGGTCGAGGATTTCCAGTCCGGGATATTGGCGGCTCTCATGGAACTTGCCGTCGTGCCAGAGGATCGCGCTCCAGTCGTTCTTGGTGGCGGTGATGACGTGACGCAGCGTGGTCGCGGCGACCTTAAAGTTTTTGAACTCCTTCACGGCGGTCTCGATCATCGCTTTGAAGGCATCAGTCTCGATGTGACCGAGCGTTTCCTGACCCTTGACGGCGAAGCCGAGCGACGCGGTGAAGTCCTCCTCGTTGCCGATCATGACATCAACATACTTCGCGATCTCGCGATTGACCTCCTGCGCCTTTTTCAGGCCACCGATGGTTTTCCAAAGCGAGGGGCGATAATTCAAATCGTAGCTGACGATCGTGCCATGCTTGTTGGCGGTCTTGACCGCCTCGACGGTGAGTTCGGCGGTCGTCGCGGAGAGCGCGGCATAGATGCCGCCGGTGTGGAACCAGCGGACACCGAGCTTGCCGAAGATGTGATCCCAATCGATGTCGCCGGGCTTGAGCTGCGAAGCGGCGGTGTTGCCGCGGTCAGGGTTGCCGACGGCGCCGCGGATGCCGTGACCACGTTCGGTGAAGTTGAGGCCGTTGCGGACGGTGCGCCCGATGCCGTCGTCTTCGCGCCACTTGATGAAGTCGGTGGCAACGCCGCCCTGCATGATGAAATCTTCGATGAGATGACCGACCTCGTTGTCCACAAACGCAGTGACGACGGCCGTCTTGTAGCCGAAACATTTGCGAAGACCGCGCGACGTGTTGTATTCGCCGCCGCCTTCCCACGCTTGGAAATTGCGCGCCGTGCGGATGCGGCCCTCACCGGGATCGAGACGGAGCATGACCTCGCCGAGCGAGATTTGGTCGAAGGCGCAGGATTCGCGGGATTTAATGGAGAGACTCATGATTTGGGAAGGACGGAATTATGACTGAAAATGGAAAGCTGTAAAACGCTCAGAAGGTATTGGCCTGCGCGTGTGGCTTCTGGCCAGCGAGGAAGAGCGTGAGATTCTCCACGGCGCAGGATGCCTGGCGCTGCACGCTCTCGAATGTGCGGGAGCCGATGTGCGGCGTCACGATGCAATTCGTCAGTTTGAGCAGCGGGTGATCGGGTGACGGCGGTTCATGTTCCAGCACGTCGGTGCCGTAACCGGCCACTTCTCCGGATTGCAAGGCGGCAACCATGTCGTCCGTGTGGACGATCTCGCCCCGGGCACAGTTGAGGATGATGACCCCTTTCTTCATCTTGCCGATGGAGGCCGCGCAGATCATGTCGCGCGTCTCCGGCGTCAGGTTCGTGTGCAGGGAGAGATAGTCCGAACAGGCGAAAATCTCGTCAAGGGATGCGGCCCGTCTCACGCCGTGCTCGGCGGCAAACTTGTCGTCCCAGTAGAGGTCGAAACCGACCGGCTCCATGCCGAACGCGCGGGCCCGGATGGCGACTTCCTTGCCGATGCGGCCGACGCCGATGATGCCGATCGTCTTGCCCATCACCTCGTGGCCCGTCTTGCGCTTCCAGCCGCCGGAGCGGGTGGAGTCACAGTGGAAGAGAAAATTCTTCTCGAGGGCGAGGAGCAGCAGGAAGCAGTGCTCGGCCACGGTGGTGTGGTTGACGCCCGGCGTGAACAGCACGGGGATCTTGAACTCCGTGGCGCTCTTGACGTCGATCTTGTCGAGCCCGATGCCGTATTTGCTGATGACCTTAAGCCGCGGGAGGGATTTTTCGATCACGGCGCGGGTGATGGCGTCATCTCCGCAGATGAAAGCGTCGAACTGGCCGGCGAGTTCGAGCATGCGCGCTTCGGGCAGCGGGCCGCGTTCGCAGACGACCTCGAAACCGGCGGCGGCCATAAGGTCATGATGCCGGCCTGGCGTGTCTTGGAATGAAGTAGTGGTGAGGAGGACGCGGGTGGAGTTCATGAGGAATAAGTGGGAGAATTCAGCGTTTTGGTTAGTAGGCTCGAAAAAAAATACATCGGGAAATTTCACACAAATGGCGAACTAGCAAGTTTGGTGTTCTTAGCACGACGCTGATGAAGACATTTTTCGGCTTGACTCACTGATTGTAAGACACAATCTTACTCAAGCATGAATACCGTACTTTCCAGCAAGGGCCAGCTCGTCCTGCCAGCGGAGTTGCGCCAACGCGACCATATTCGCAGCGGCCAGCGGTTCGACATCGAGCGGCTCGACGCCGGCCAGTATCTGCTCAAGCGCCGCCCTGTCGCGGACAATGACGGCCTTGTGGACTGGCTCCTCGCCTGCCCGGAGAAAAACTGGTTCCGGTCCATCGCATCAGAATCCACCGACTCGCTGTGAAGCTTCTCGTGGATGCCAACGTCCTGAGCGAGCCCACCAAGCCCGCACCGGACGCGCGCGTTATCGCCTGGCTCCGCCAGCATGAGCGCGATCTCGCCGTCAATCCCATCATCCTCGGCGAACTCGAATACGGCATCCTGCTGCTCCCCGCCAGTCGACGCCGCACACGGCTTGAACAATGGTTCAGCAGTGGTATCCAGCGTCTCCGAGTTCTCGACTTCGACACCGTCACCGCCGCCCACTGGGCGCGGCTCCTCGCGCGCTTGAAAAAGAAAGGTCACGCCATGCCCGTCAAAGACAGCCTCATCGCGGCGACTGCGCTGGCACACGGCTTGACCGTGGCGACACGGAATGCGCATGACTTTCGGAATGCGGGTGTGAGGGTTGAGAACCCGTTTGCTGCGGAATAATGATTCCATGATTTCCCATGTCGCGGTGCGATCAAACAGGGACGGCTTGTAGCACTCAAAGCGGGACAAATGCGCGGAGCGCCTTGCGAGCGAGCGCAGCGATGCGAGCCTCTGGGCGCTGAAACAC
>VFKE01000127.1 GCA_009885695.1 Verrucomicrobiota bacterium
GCTCATCAAGTTGAAGAGGGGAAAGGGTGCGGGCATCTCTTTGTTTCATTCGCTAAAGATAGCCTAACCCAGTAAAAAGTCACTACTTTTTATTGCCGGGTTAATATCAGAGCATCGAGCAAAAAGCCCTGCGCCTGCATGTGAAGCTGCGCCTGCGCAACGAGGCGGTCATTCAAGCGGTGCGTGAGCAGCCCATCAGTCATCTGGCGGCCAGCCAGGGCGTGAGCCTCGACGCGCAGGTGATGCTCGGGAGCCGCCATGACAAAGGCCCCTGGGGCGTGGTGATCTTCCAGCGCCCGGGCATGAAGGAGGCCGTCATCCTGGTCACCAGCGAGGAGTGCGCGTAGTTGAGCGCCGAGGAGGTGATGGAACTGTTCCAGTGGCATCAGCCCGGCCGGGCCAGCGACGCGGACCTGGCCGCCGCACACTCAGCCAAGATGGCTGCGTTACAATCATGTCACCGACAGCATGCGATGGAGGCTATTGACATATACCAAGGAAGTGATAATAATCAGAAATGATGAATCTTCGTTCTTTCGCCCGCATGAGTGCGTTGATGCTAATGTCGCTGACATTCGCTGCCACGCAAACTGAGGCACAAGTTTTGGTTTACCGGATCGAGATTCTCAAGGAGAGCGGCATCAATTATGAACCGTTTCAAGGAGGCTTCTTTGCCGCGCCCTTGCTCGGCGGCAGCGGAACTTTCCTGCTGACCAGCACGGATGGTGCCCGGACTTTCACGGAGGCAGCCAACTCAGGCCGGCTCTTTACTGCCGTTGATGGTAAAGAAAAAAAAGCCGTAATCTCCGCAACGACGGGTGGAGAGAATACGGCGCAAGGCGCCCTGGTTGCGATCGGAAAGATCGATCACCAGATAAATGTCAAAAGTCCAACGGTGAGCCTGAGCATTCGTGTCGCTGACTCACTATCTGGAACGGCGGTTTCCGCTGATGACGAGAGCACCGCCAGCGCCCCGGCATCAGATGGCAGCATCGGATCGGCGGGCGTCTCCCAGCTCCGCATGGTGCTGGACGAACCTCAAACTAATCACGCCAACAAACAAGGCCTCTCTCTGGCCCAGACGGTGGCTGAGCTGGCACTTGAACTCGGCCGACAGGGTTACAGCAAGGAAACTGCGACCCCGACACCAACTCCGGCCCCGTAGTCCAGCGCCTTCAACACGACCGCAACGGTAACTGGACAATAAGCCCTTCGTCACCGTGAGTGTTCTGGTCGGCATTACGCAGGATTGGCAATTAATTTGCTCGGTCTCGCGACGGTATCGCACTTTCACGTCATGACCACGTCACCGCTTCTCGTTGGAGCCACGCTCGCCGCAGCCGCAGACCAGTCGCGGGTGGATGCGGTCGCACGCGAGGCCGCGCTCGCCGGCCAGTCGGTCATGGACGCGCTGCTGGATCGTGCCGGGGTCGATGAATCCTCCTTCCTCAGCAGCCTGGCCGCACAGCTCCAGTGGCCGTGGCTGCTTACCGTCCAACCCGACGGCGATGAAGCCGCGCACTTGAAAAAAGCCTGTCCCACGCGGCTCGCTCTCAGGCACCGACTGATACCACTGTCGTTCGAAAAGCCCGGCGAACATGCAGGCGGCCCGAATGGAGAACCCGAATCAGGCGAGCACAGCGCCATCGCAATCGCCTGCTATGATCCCTTTGATCTTCAAGCGCGCCAGACCGCGGCCCGGGTGGTGCCGCTCCCCATTCGCTGGCAGCTCGCGCCTCGCGCCGAGGTGCTGCGGGCCATCCAGGAATTTTACGGTGTGGGCGCCGACACCTTTGAGGACATCTTGAAAAATCGCGCCGCAGACTTCGACGATGCACACCTGCGCGATGAAGCGAATGTGATCGATGCCGGTGATGCCGAGGCTTCCGTCGTGAAGTTCGTCAACCAGATCATCCGCGAAGCGCTCGGCCAGCGGGCCACGGACATCCACCTCGAGCCCGTGCAGGACAGCCTGCGCATCCGTTACCGCATCGACGGCGTGCTTCATGAAGTGCCGGTGCCGGAAAACATCAAGGCGCTGCAAGGCTCCGTGCTGGCGCGCGTCAAAGTCATGGCCAAGCTCGACATCGCGGAAAAGCGCCTGCCGCAAGATGGGCGCATCAATCTCAAGCTGGAAAATCAAAGCATCGACGTCCGCGTAGCCACCATCCCCAGCGTGGAAGGCGAGAGCATCAGCCTCCGCCTGCTGGGCCAGGAGCGCTTCACCATCGATCGCCTGGGCCTGACGCCGGACTATCGCGCGAAGATCACCCAGCTCCTCGGAAGACCCAACGGCATCGTCCTGGTCACCGGCCCCACCGGCAGCGGCAAAAGCACTACACTCTACACCTTTCTCTCCGCGCTCAATAACGTGTCGCGGCGCATCGTCACCATCGAAGATCCCGTGGAACACAAGCTCTCCGGCGTGGTGCAGATCGCGGTGAAGCCTGAGATCAACCTAACATTCGCCAGCGGACTGCGCAGCATCCTGCGCGGCGATCCCAACGTCGTGATGATCGGAGAAATTCGCGACCTCGAGACTGCGGAGATCGCCGTGCGTGCATCACTCACCGGGCATCTCGTCTTCTCCACCCTGCACACCAACGACGCCGTGGGCGGCATCACCCGTCTTGTGGAAATGGGCGTGGAACCGTTCCTCGTGGCCTCATCCGTCCGCGCCTTCCTGGCCCAGCGGCTGGTGCGCTCCCTCTGTCCGCAGTGCAAACAGCCAGCGCATTACAGCAAGGAACAGCTCACCGCCTGCGGCTTTGCCGAAGGCATCGACAAGACCGTTTACACCGCCTCCGCCACCGGTTGCACCGCATGCCGCAGCACCGGTTATCACGGCCGGCTGGCCATTTATGAAATCGTGCTGGTCACCAACGCGTTGCAGGATCTTATTTCTTCGCGCGCCAGCGCCAACGAGCTGCTCCGCCAGGCGCGCAAAGACGGTTATATCTCACTGCGCGAATACGGCTGGCGCAAGGTGCTCGAAGGCGCCACCACCGTCGAGGAAGTGATGCGCGTGACCAGCGAGGATTTCTTGGATTAGTTCAGGCGGCGGATATTGAGGTGTCCCCGTCAGCGTTGGCCGTGGCATCGGATGGACTGACCTTTGTCTGGCCGGTAGTTTTCCCAGCGGTGAAGGACAAGCCGGTGCTCTTCACCGCAGCCGCGACTGCCGACGTGCCGCTGACACTTGATCGCACGGATTTCGGAGGCTTCATGACGACGGTATTCTACAGCTTGCCGGTGATGAAGCCGGGAGATTTTCTGCGTCGCGAGCGCGTGGCGAGGCGACAGAGTATTTTAATTAACCTAAAAACGGAGCTGATGGTGAATAGTGAATAGTCGATAGCTAGAGCGGTTTAAATAATTTCGTAGCCGCGTTCGTGTTGCGCAGCCGCGAAGCGAAAACGCGGGAAATATGTATGCTTCGTTGGCCGCCGTGGCTTCTTCCCGCACTCTCACGAGATGAGAGCTACGAAGTTTTTTAAGAAGCTCAAAATGGCAGGGCTGGTATCGTGAAGGATCTGCTTGCACGCCGTAAAGTCGAGGCAACCGACAACTTCGTTAAATAGGTGGTGATTTCTCATTAAGCCTGTTCACGCCGGTTGCACACACGGTCACGGGCTTGTGACAACTTTTGCTGCTCCATCAAGTATCTCGACTCGCAAATCGGGCATGGTTTTGGTGTCTCTGGTTTTGCCCGGATTTGTCTCATTCCTAGTTTGAACAATCACGGTGACAACGTGTATCCCGGCGGTGAGATCGAGCGTCATTTCCGGAGTCACTTCGTCGAATTTCTTGTCATCGACGATGAGGATCAGCGCTTTGGTGTTGTTGAAACCGAGCTTGACCTTGCCGGCGGCGTCCATTTGCAGGTCGAACTGCGCGACCTTGGGGAGCCAAGGGTAGAGACTGGACACGATGGGCACTTCATTCAGTGACAGGCTGCCGTTCACGCTGCTGTAGGAAATGGACCAGGGGAGTTTGTGGTTACGATTGTTAAACTCCTTTAGGCCGACGTGGCTCACATGTGTAACGTCCGATTGTTCCATTTGACCCATGATCCGCCAGGTGCGGATGAAGCGGTTGGGCTTGATCTTGTAGTCGCCTTCCTTGCCAAGCTCGGAGAGGAAGCGGATGAGATCGACGAATTCATCCTGACGCAAACTGGCGGTCATGCCGGGCGGCATCATGGAGACGGGGCTGGACTCGCGTTTGGCGATGTTCGATTTTGCGAGCTTGTGGAAGTTGTTGCCCGCATCGCGCAGCACAATCTCATCCGGCCCATCCTGGGCGATCATGCCGGCCATGAGCTGGCCATCTTTCATGGTGACCATGGTCATGTTGTAGCCTTCTTTGATCTTCTTCGAAGGTTCAAGCATGGACTCGATGATGTAATCCACCGGTGCGGCGGAGCCGAGACTGACGAGGTTGGGACCGAGCAGTCCGCCGCCGTCGCCGATCGCGTGGCAGGTGAAGCATAGCAATTGCTGCCGGCGGAAGATCTGTTCGCCACGCGCGGGATCGCCCTGCGTTTTCACCCTGGCCATCATCGCGTTCATTTTTTCCGGCGTCAGCGCAAGGTTCATTTGTTTGATGCTGCCCGCTTTTTGCAAGGCGGCTTCGAGCGGCCCCTTGATGCCGCGCGAGGAAACGATGCGGATGCCTTCGACGGCGACGGCATCGGGGATGGATTTGCCTTCGAGTTCCTTGGCGAGCAACTGGGGGAGCTGCTTGTTCTTGATGAAGGATTCGATGACGGGCTTCGCTTCGTTGGCGGACTTCGCGCTGGCGAGGAATTCGGCGGCGCGTTCGGCTCCGAGTGGCGGGGCTATCTCGGCCAAGCCGTTGATGGCGAGAATGCGGGTGTCTGCGGACTGGTCTGGCTTCGTGAGGCTGTTAAACAAGTCACGGGTCTTCTGACCGCCGAGATAGGTCGAGCCCTTGATCGCGGCTAGTCGCAAAGCGGGGCTGGCGTCGGATTGTGAAGTCCATCTGGCGAGCTGTTCGCGGGCGGTCTCTTGTTTCCAAACTCCGGCGAGCAAGGCGCCGCGGGAGGCGATTTTTTGATTGGCGTTCGCGAGCAATTTTACCACCGCTTCAGCGGCGCCGGTTTCAGGTTTCGCGCCGCGCTGTCCGGCTTTGATGAGGGCGTCGAGCATTCCAAGGAGAGATGGCATCCTGCCATCTCCGGGAGCGATTCCTGACGGCAGGATGCCGTCACTCCTTGTGGCGAGCACGAGGATCTGATCGAGCTGCTTTGGCGTTGCGACATCGCCGATCATGCCGAGCACGACGGCGTTGTCGTCGGTCGAGAGTTTGCCACTGGCGAAGAGATCGAGCAATATTTGGAGAGCCTCCGGCCTGCCGCTCGCCTTGAGCGCGTAGACGAGATGCTTGACTGGGAGTGACGGCGTCTTGCCGTCACCCTGGACGGCTGGAAGCCGTCCCTCCTTGCCGAGGAAGACGGGCAGCCAGAGGTCGGCCTGCTCGCGGGCGGTGAGGTCGAGGAGAAAGTCGATGTTGTTGTCCACGTCCTTGTCGAGCGCTTGAAGCGCGAGCGCGAAAGCTTCGGGCTTTTGCATGAGATTGAGGCAGGCGACGGCCCAGAGGCGGACTTGCGGATGCTCGTCGGCGACGGCTTTCTGCAAATAGCGCATCGCGTGTGGATGCTCATTGATGTGGTGTGACAAGATGCGAAGAGCCGCAGCACGAACGTGGTGATCCGGTGCATTGATAAGTTGATCTGCAAACAGTTCGGCTTCCAGTGGTCCGAGATTCATGCTCTCAACTGCCCATGCGTATTCAAGCATCAGATGCCACGAGGATGGGTTTTCCGGCTTGAGGGATTTCATGACTGTCTTCCATGAATTCTGAAGGGCGGCGACTGCATTCTGAGGGTTTCTCATGGTGCGATCCCGCAGTTCGCGTTTCGCAAACAACCGGTTCCATCGACGACTGCTCTCTAGTTGTTTGAGCAGTCCGGTGACATCCATCTTAGAGAAGTCCGGACTCTCGCTCAGCGGCCGTCCCTTGGCCGTGAGCCGCCAGATGCGGCCGTGGGTGCGGTCGCGGCGCGGATCGCGGAAGTCCACCTCGCCGTGCTGGATGATGGGATTATACCAGTCGGCGATGTAGAGTGCGCCATCGGGGCCGATGCGGACGTCGATGGGGCGGAAGCCGGGGTGTTTGCTGGCGAGCACATCGGGGAGTTGCTTGCTTGTGTAGCCGGAGCCGCTCTCAGTGAGTTGGAAGCGGTTGATGCGGTTGCCGCGGAAGTCGCAGGTGATGAGCGTGCCCTGCCAGTCGTCGGGGAAGTGCGGCTCCTCAACGATCTCCAGGCCCGCCTGCTTCGGCTGGCCGGGATTGAGTCCGTCGATGATGCGCTTCGCACCTGGCGAAGCGGCAAAAACAGCCTGTGGGAAAACATAGTTGATGCCCTGGGAGCCTGCGCCGTCGGTAACGAAACTTTGACCCCAGCGGTCGAACTCGCGGCCCCAGGAGTTCCAGAGACCCTTGCAGAAGACGTCAAGCTTGCGGGTCTCCGGCCGGAACTCCCATACGCCGCCGCCCATGAGGCGCTTCACACCCCACGGTGTTTCCACGTGACTGTGGATGTAAACGCTCTGGTTGAAGCTGAGCATCCCCTCCGGCGTAAAGCGGAAGGTGTGGATCAAGTGATGCGTGTCCTCGGTGCCGAAGCCGCTGAGCACGGTCTGGCGGTTGTCGGCCTTGCCGTCGCCATCGGTGTCTTTGAGGAAAAGAATCTCCGTGGAGTTCGCCACATAACAGCCGCCATCTGCGGGCAAGAGGCCGGTGGGAATGAGCAGACCGTCCGCGAAGATTGTGCTTTTGTCCGCGTTGCCGTCGTGGTTTGTGTCCTCAAGTACGACGACCTGATCAACCGCCTCCTCGCCGGGCTTGATCTGCGGATAAGTCTGGCTGCACACGACCCAGAGGCGGCCCTGCGCATCCCAGTTCATCTGCACCGGCTTGTGGAGCATGGGCTCGCTGGCCCAGAGGTTGATCTCAAAACCTGTGGGGATGATGAATCCTGCTTTCTCGGCGTCCGTCGAGGCATCGGGGATTTCGGCGAGGGATTTCGGCTGCGCGGCTGGCGAATCAGTCGTGATGAATGCGAAGAATGCCAGTAGTGGGAGCAAGACTGTGGACTTCATGAAAATGTTTTGGTGATCGGGATGCTGTTATCAGTGGGCGAGGCGCTGGGAAGGGAGAATCATGGAAGCTTCTTCACGGCGAGAGCGTCGGCCTTTAGTTGTGCGATCTTCTTTTCGGCCTCGTCCACCAGAGGATCAAACTGTTCCATCTCGGCACCGTTTTTTTCCTGCTCACGCTTGCGGAAGCCAAAGAGATAAGTCTCGTTCGCGGGACGCCAACGATTGAAGAAAAGGAAATCCTTCCGGATCACAGCCTGGCGCAGCGCGACAGTTCCAGCGCTCACGACATCCTGTCTCTTCAAGCCAAGGCCCTCAATGAGCATGGATGTCCAGATCTTGTAGCCTGCCTCGCTATAGTGCAGGCCATTGTCCGTAAGTGGTTGTGCGGGGCGTTCCTGTCTTGCGCCACCCATCAAATCGAAGCCGTCCACAAAATGGGCGTTTTGTTTCGCGGCGAAGTCCACGAGGGCGTCACGCACGCTGGCGAGATTCGCGTTGGCCTGCATGAAATCAGGCAGTGGAGGGGCGAGATTTTCCAAGGGGGGCGGCGCGATGATGGTAATGCGCAGGCTGGGACATTTCGCGCGGGCGTGATCGAGCAACGAACCGTAGCCGGTGATGAAAGCGGGGATCTTGGCGACCCCATCAAACGCGAGGTCCGCTCCGTAGCAGGAGATGAGCACAGTGGGTTTGAGCATTTCCAGATGCTTCGTGAGGCGCTCGATGCCTTCGGCGGGCGGGCCGAAATACGAGCGGGCAGTGCCGAAGACCGTGTCGCCGCTCCAACCGAGGTTGCGCACGCTGATTTTCTTTGCACCGAGCGCAAGTGCCAGTTGCGTTTCGAAGTAGCCAAACTTCTGCTCGCGCTCGATGATCGTCCCGCCGAGGAGCACGACGCGGTCACCGTCCTTGAACTCAAATGCGCCAGCGCGCGCGGAAGAGAAGGTGAAGAGGACTGGGAGGATGAGGCGGAGAATAATTTTCATTGGCGGAAAGATGATAGCAACAATACGTTCCGTCACATCCGGCCTTTCCGCCTATTTGTGTTCGATCTTTCGCCGATAGTCACCTCGGCTGAAAAATTTCTCCAGCCAGACATACATAATGATAAAGAAATAGCGGCTGCCCATTTCTTTGAGCTTGAGCTTGGCTTCGCCGGTGCGGCGGTTTTTCCAGCTGATGGGCACCACGGTCCATGTGTAGCCGCGAACGATGGCCTTGAGCGGGAGTTCCACCAGCAGATTGAAGTGAGGGGCGATCAGCGGGCGGCAGCCTTCGATGACGGTGCGACGGTAGGCTTTGAAGGCGTTGGTGGTGTCGTTGAGCTTGATGCGAAAAATGATGCGGATGAAAAAATTGACGATCCGGTTCATGAACAGTTTGAATCTCGGATAATCCGTGGTGATGCCGCCTTTGATGAAGCGGCTCCCGAAGACGCACTCCCAGCCTTCGTTGAGCGTGTCCCAGTAGCGGACCACGTCATCGGGGCTGTCGCTTTCGTCTGCCATCATGATCACTGCGGCATCGCCAGTCATGGCATCCAAACCAGAGACGATGGCGCGGCCAATGCCATTCTGACCTTCGTTGTTGACCGGGTGAAGCTGCGGGATGCGCTTTTGGAGGTCGAGCAGGAGATTCCAGGTGTTGTCCTTGCTGCCGTCGTTCACGACTACGATTTCATGGGGGATGCCGCATGTCTCGAGCTTGGCGTGGAGGTGTTCCACGGTGGTGCCGACGCTGCCTTCCTCATCGCGCGCGGGGAGAATTATGCTGAGCAAGCGCAATGGGGCAGGAATGGTGGCGGGCACTGGGTGCAAAAGAATGAATGTCAGACTTGGAGAATTTCTTTGCGACGTCAACGAAAAATCGTAGCATCCAGCGCACATGAAAATTGCCCTCGTTACCGGCTCCTGCGGACTTATTGGCTCCGAGACCTGCAAACGGCTCCACGCCGAGGGCTATGCCATTGTCGGTGTTGATAATGACATGCGCCGATATTTCTTCGGTGACGAAGCATCCACCGCGAAGACGCAGGTCGAACTCCGCAAGAAGCTTCAGATTTATGCCCACGAGGATGTCGATATCCGGGACTGGAATGCTGTGAACCTTCTCTTCAAGAAGTTCGGTTTTGCCATCGGCGTGGTGATTCACACGGCTGCGCAGCCATCGCATGACTGGGCCGCGAAGGAGCCGCTGACGGATTTTGCGGTCAATGCCATCGGCACCATGAACTTGCTCGAAGCAACCCGATTGCATGCGCCCGATGCCACGTTTATTTTTACCAGCACCAACAAAGTTTATGGCGACACGCCCAACCGGCTGCCGTTGGTGGAAAAGAAGACCCGGTGGGAGATTGACGAAAAGCATCCTTTTTTCGAGCGCGGTATCGACGAGTCGATGAGCATCGACGCAACCAAGCACTCCATCTTTGGAGCCAGCAAGGTCGCTGCCGACGTGATGGTGCAGGAATATGGTCGATACTTCGGCATGAACACCGGTGTTTTTCGCGGCGGCTGTCTCACCGGTCCGGCTCATGCTGGCGCGGAGCTGCACGGATTTCTGGCGTATCTGATGAAATGCACGGTGACTGGTAAGCCTTACAATGTTTTCGGCTACAAAGGCAAGCAGGTGCGTGACAATATTCACAGCGCCGATCTGGTGGATGCTTTCGTCCATTTCATCAAGGCTCCGCGCCCCGGCGAAGTTTACAACATCGGCGGCTCACGTCACAGCAACTGCTCCATGCTGGAGGCCATCAAGCTTTGCCAGGAAATCAGTGGCAAGAAATTGGAGTGGACTTACAAGGAAGACAATCGCATCGGCGATCACATCTGGTGGGTCAGTGATGTCGCGAAGTTCCAGTCACATTATCCGGATTGGAAATATCAATACGACTTGCGTGGAATCCTGAAGGAGATTCACCAGGCTTGTGTGGGGTCATGATTGATAATTGAACAGGCAGGCTTGATCTGAGGCCGTCATTTTTTTGGTTATGGCTTTCGTGCCAAAACAGCGACCGGACCGCGACCGCGTGCGATAAGTGCAAGTTTCATTGAATTGACTTCAAGAATACATATCTGGTCTTTGCCAAGCTGGAATAGCAGCCTGTCTCCAGGCAAATGCGTGCAATTACGAACAGGCCAGGCTCCAAACGGGGTTTCATAGCTTATCCAGATTTTTTCGTTTGCATCATCACGGGTAGCACGGAGCCCATCAAATGCCCAGAAGCCGCAAGTGAACTTCCATTTGCTGGCCGCAGCTTCGCCCAGTCGTGCCGCCTCACCAAAATTGCTCCAAGTTCCTGCAAGTTGCTTATAGTCCGGCGGATCAGTCATCGTGGCGCGCCATTCGGTCGCCGCTTCCACATCCAGTTCTGGCAGCAGCATTTCATACCGGACCTTGGAGTCATCATCTGCATCGCGCCGTGCTGCCAAGCTCCAATATCTGCTGTCCTTTGCGCCCGGCTGAACTACAAGCCTGTCGTTCGAATTGGCAGAGGCGAGATCAAATATTTTCTCGTCGTTAGGTTGCTTGAACCGTCTTGAATAGACGTTGCCATCTTGTGCTGAAATATAATAAATGACCGCTGCGTCGGGAAACGAGATGCTTTTTGCGGAGACAACCTGCGTTTTTGTGAAGAGAGAAACGCCGCTCACAGACCAGTAGAAGCCGAACAGGAGGAGATATGATGCGCTTTGAGCAAGTAACGATGCCTTGATGCTGTCGCGCATCCTGTTCCGGCCCTTGAAAAAGCACAAAGCCACGAAGGGCCATTCGAGCACCAGCGTCATGAGATATGTCGCTGCGAACATACACCAAATTCTGGACCAGCCATTCTCAATCGTTGCGCTGTCAAGAATCTGCAATTGAGGGTTCAGAACAAGCAGTCCGATCCAGGCGGAAAAATAGTTTGCTGCAACCATGATCCAAATAGATTTTGCTTTCGGCAAAGAGAAACAGCCGGCGATGAGCCATCCCTCAATCAGCCCGATCAAGGCATTGCCCAAGAAGAGATGAAAAGTGCCAGCCCACATCAGGGGTGTGCCCATATTTGCACCAGCCAGACTTGGAGCCGCAAAGAACGCGAATAGAATCAGCAGAGATTGCCTGCTTCGATTCATCGCTCAGGAGCAATTAATTTAACTTTCGGGAAATAACTGCGATAGCGCGCAGTATCGCGTGTCACCAAAGTGAATCCCTGAGTTTCAGCGTGGCCACCAATGTAGAAATCTGGCAGTGGCGAGGTTTTTATTCCGCCATTTTTGCGATAGGCGGCGAACGCGCGTGCAGCAGGGATTGCGGCTGCATATGGCAGCGGCAATCGTTTGAATAATGCCGGTGGCAGGAAATGATCCAGTGCATCCTCGTCGTCAAAAGCCGGGAGCAATTCGGCGTAGATGATGGGATTAATTGCGGCCTCGCCCCGATTTACTGCCTCGGCGACGCGTGCAGCGGACCAATTCTCCCAAACGCGGTCACGGGTGGCGATGTCGAGCAACACATTGGTGTCGAACAGGAACATCGCTCAATCCTCTCCGCGGGTTAGAGACATCATTTTAGCCGTGGTCACGCCCGCTTTTGCGGAACCACGCGCGGATGCCAGCCATGATTCAAACGCGCTGCGGCGCTTTTTGTGAGCGCGCAACTCCAGAGTGTTTTTCTTGGCAACGAATTCTACTTCCGATCCGGGCCGCAAGCCGAACTGCTTGCGGATGTCTTGAGGAATAGTGACCTGGCCCTTGCTGGTGATACGCATAAGACAGTATTACCTGATTCGGTATTACCAGTCAATTCCTACCTTTTAAGCACTCACATTCATCCACTGCGGACTCTTTTCCGCAAACTGCGCGACTTCCTCGAATATCGCTTCGCGTGTGATTCGCGGTTTCCAATCCCAAGTTTTGCGAGCCTTCGCGTCGTCCAGAATAATCCAGCCAATGTCAAAGGGGCGCTCGCTGCCATCGCGAGCAACTTCCATCTTGGTGCCGAAGCGCGCGGCACACCACGCGTTGAGTTCTGCGAGCGAGAAGGAGCTTTCACTGCCGCCGCCGACGTTGAGCACGCGCGGCACCTCCGGTTTGCCAGAACCGGCTTGGAGTTGCTTGAGCAGCAAAGCGGCGAGATCGTCGGGATGGAGCGCGTCCCGCACCTGGTGCCCGTGGCCGCCGAAACCGAGATATTTCAACGGCCGGCCTTCGCGCCAGGAGTGAATCCAGAAGGCGATGATGCCCTGGTCGGCTTTACCGAATTGACCGGGGCCAGCCATGACGCCGCAGCGGTTGATCCAGACGGGGAGATTGAAGGCGCCGGCATACTCCAGCGCGAGGTCTTCGCTCATTTTCTTGCTCACGCCGTAGAGTGACAGCGGCGGCGTGGTGCTGAAGTCTTCATTCACGCCGCGCGTGGAGACGCCTATCGGCAGCGGGTTGCTTTCATCGAGGACAAAGCGTGATCCCTCGGTGCGCAGGGGCAGATGGCAGAGCGGTTCCACGCCATAGACGCGGCTGGTGCTGAGGAGAATGAAGCCCGCGCCGCGCGCGCGGCAGTACTCCAGCATGTTCACCGTGCCGTTGAGGTTGTGCTCGATGACCTGCCGGCTGCTGGTGCGGCCGTCCACGCCTGCGAGCACGCTCGGGTTTGCCGCAGCGTCGATGACCCAGTCCACATCTTGCAGGGAATCGAAGTCGCTGGCGCTGCGCACGTCACCGTGAATGAATTTCACGCCGAGTTCTTTCAGGACAGCGCGGTTACGCTCACTGCCGGGGCGGCAGAGGTTGTCCATGCCTGTGAGTTCGGCATTGTCCAATGATTCGCTGAGCCTCCGCAAAATGCGGCTGCCGACAAACCCACAAGAACCAGTGACGAGGATACGCATGGTTTTCGAGAACATGCATGCGGTGCCTTGTCAAGTCCGGCTGCTATTGACACATATTTACCGGATGCCATGCTCTACGATTCATGACCCGAATTGAAGACAAGGTGATTTCCGATGCAAAGCCATGGAATTTTTGGGTATGGAACGGCTGGTGCTGGGTGCTGGCATTTTCGCCGGCGCTCGTGGTGCTCGCCCTCATCGTGCAACTTCGATTGCCGGTGCCCTACTATGATTCATGGGCGTTCGTGCAGCAGTATCAGGACTGGTGCGAGGGAAGCTATGGCTGGGCGGAACTGCTGACGCCTCACAACGCGCATCCCAGCGCCGTAGGCAAGATGGCATACTTTGCCGTGCTTCATTTCGCACGCGGTAATGTCGCGCTGCTTCCACTGGTGTCGTGGTTGTTGTCTCTCGTCATTTCGCTCGGGGTGCTTGCCTTGTCTCGCCCGCTCTGGCGCGGGCGGCCCGGGTTGGGAGCGGGCTTGATGTTCCTGGCCAACCTTTCCATCTTCACGTTGATTCAGGGTCACGCATGGATCTGGGATTTTATTTTTCAAAACTTTATTCCGGGTGCGTGTCTTGTGACCGGACTGCTGGCCTTGAAGGGTCCGCGCGTCGCCGTGTGGCGATGGGCGATCGCTTTGCTGCTGTCGCTGGTCTCCAGCTTTTCATTTGGAACGGGTTTTGCCGTTGGCTTTCTGCTTCTGCCTGCTGCTGGCATGGCCTTGGAGGGACGGAGCCGTTCATTGCGCGTTATCGTGATACTGCTTTGGGCGGTCATTTTCAGCACGGCTGGCTGGCTGGCTTTGAATGCCTTTGGCCACACCAGCGATGGCAGCGCTGCAGCGACTTTGTTTTCCCGACCGTTCGCCAGTATGCATTACTTCGTCATGATGCTAGGTCACACGCTGGGGCGCGGCACTGCGGTGGGGCCGGTCACGCTGTGTGCCATCTGGGGATTGGCTCTGCTCGCCGTCTTCATGGCGTGCATCTGGGTTTTGCTTTGCCGTCGTGATCAGGTGCTGATCCGCCAGTCATGGCCCTGGATGGCATTTTGCCTCTGGGCGATGTTCAACGCCGCGGTAATCTGCGTGGGCCGCTTCCGCGCGACGATTGAAACCGGGCTGGCCCATCGCTATGCCACCTTTATGATTTTCATGCCTCTGGGCGTGCTTATGCTGGCTGTGGTCGTGATGCAGCTTCAGGAAGCCGGCAGGTTGGGAAGGTGGGTGAGAAAGCTGGCGCCTGCCGCCTTGGTGCTGCTGCTGGTGGCCCACGCGCTAAGCTGGACTGCGGGTTGGCATGGGATGGAATTGTTCCACAGGCGTATGGCGTCCAGAAAAGCTTCGCTCGAATTCGTCAATGTACTTCCGGTAAAACCCAGTGTCTTCTGGCATCTTTATTACATTGAAGAAACGGCACCGGGAGCCCGGTTCCTTTTGGAACATGACCGGTTGCGTGATGTGGTTCTTGCAAGCGAGGCGACGGTATCATCTTTTCGTCGAGGCCCGGACATTTCATCGAAGTGGGCGAACATGAGGCTGGCGGTCGCTGGCGAGGGTCATGATGAATTACAAGGCGTGTGCGGATTAACCAAGAAAGCGTCAGACACTCCTGATCTCATTCTGATCACTGCAGCGTCTACGAGCAAAGCGGAGTTTGTGATTGCGCTTGTTCCACCGGAGTTGCCTGAAGATTTTTTCGAGAACGCCGCACGCCGTCGTGAGCATTACGATCATTACTTTGGCTGGCGTTGGCCGGTGGACCGGGAGCTGCTGCCTGTGGGAGGCGAGGTCACGCTGCGGGCCTATGCCTATGATGGTGAGAAGCGAAAAATCCGGCTGATCCCCGGCGAGGCCCGGATTCAAACTCCGAAGTAGAATTAGTGCCGCCAGCTTGACCGGTGTTTCACAAGTCCGCGCCATCCACAACGCCATGAGCGGTGCTGCCGTTCAGGACGATGCATCGCTTCAGTCGTGATCCCGGTGCGACACGTGCGCCGGGCCAGAGGATGCAATCATCCAGCACGGAGTCAGCGCCGATCTCGCAATTATCACTGACCACCGTGCAGCCGAGCAGACGGGCGGTGGGATGGATTTGCGATTTTGTTGATCGCAGCACAAGTTTTTCATTCTTCGCGAGCAAGTCCTTGTGGGCGTTGAGATAACTTGTCCGATCTCCCAAATCCCACCACATTCCGTCATCAAGGACGATTGCGCCAACACGAGCGCCGTTGGAGATCAATTTGAGGAAATTGGGTATGACACTTTCTGCTTTGCCGGGTGTGAGGTGTTTGAGGAATTCCGGGCTGACAACATAAATGCCGGTGAATTGGTGGGTGCCTTGATCACCGGTGTGCAGTTTGTTGCGGATGTCAGTGACGAGGTTGCGCGCGGGATCGAAGGCGATGTGCCGCGCCGGGCCGCTGGTGCGCAGGGCGAGCGTCACGAGATTGTGCTCGCGCGCGTGCGCCTCGATCAGCGGTGCCATCGGCAGGTCGGTGAGGATGTCGCCGTTATAGACGATGAAGGGAGCGTCGTGCACAAGGTCCGCGATGTTGGCGATGCCGCCTGCGGTTTCCAGCAGCACAGGTTCGTGGCGGAAGGTGAGGGGAGTTTCGTGGTAGCGGGAATCTGGAAAAGCTTCCGCATACTTCCCGGAGAGGTGGTGGGTGTTGATGATGAATTCGCGCAGGCCGGCCTGGAGCAGGTGGTCGAACGCGAATGTGATGAGCGGTCTATGGAAGACCGGGATGAGCGGCTTGGGGAGACGGTCCGTCAGCGGCCTGAGCCGTGTGCCAAGGCCCGCGCCCAAAATAAATGCCTTGTCCATGCTGGCGAATTACGTTCAGATGTGGCTGCCCGCAAACGGAACTGATATCGAGACGCCAACTTCACCATGCATGGACTCCCACGAACGTAGCATCATCGCCGCGCAGGGCTATCTTGAGCTGGGAATGTTCCGTGACGTGTGGCGTGAGATACACTCGCTGCCTGCGGCATTGCAGGAAAGCGCGGGGGTGCTGGAGATTTCGGTGCTGAGCTTCATGGGTGAAGGTCGATGGAAAGAGGCGTTGGAGGTGGCGCGGCGACTGCGGGTGCAGCGGCCCAGTGATCCAGGCGGATTTATCCACGAGGCCTATTGTCTGCACGAACTCGGGCGCACCCGGGAGGCTCTGGATACGCTGCTGAATGGTCCGGAATCACTTCATAAGAAGTCGGTATTTTTCTATAATGCCGCATGTTATCGCGCTCAGCTCGGAGAAGTTAAGGACGCTGTTAAATTGTTGGGGGTGGCGTTTGAAATGGATGGAAGCTTGCGGCGCTCGGCGAAACATGACCCGGACCTGGTTTCTCTGAAAGACAAGCTCTGATGCGATCTGCCAGCATGGCGTTGGATGACGTGAGGCGGACCTTGGGCGAGGTCTTTGATCGCAACTTCCGCGAACGCGGTGAGCTGGGTGCTTCAGTGAGCGTCTGGTGGGGAGAGGAGGAGGTGATTTCCCTGGCGCGAGGGTATGTGAATCGCGAGCGTTCACGCGAATGGCGCGCGGATACCCTGGTGCCGGTCTGGAGCGCGACGAAGGGGCCTGCGGCACTGGCCTGTCTGCTGGCGATTGACGAGGCAAATCTTTCTTTGAGCTGTCCGGTCGCTGAAGTCTGGCCTGGATTTTCGGGCGCGGGCAAGAAGACAATCACGTTTGAGCAGGTGCTCTCACATCAGGCAGGTTTGCCTGCGCTTGACCGTGAGGTGTCCATTCTCGATTATGCGGGGGTGGTCGCTGCTCTGGAGGCGCAGTCGCCGTTGATTTCAATCGCATCGCATCCGGCTTATCATGCGAGAACGTTAGGGTTTCTGCTCGACGAGATTGTGCGGCGGATCACTGGAGCAGATTCATTGGGTGCCTATTTTCACAAGCGGATTGGTGTTCCGATGAAGCTCGATTTTTGGATCGGACTGCCACCGGAGCAGTTTCCAAGGGTGGCCACGCTCTATCCCGGGAGGCTTGGCCCTGATTCAGCGAGCGATCCATTTCTCCGCGCCTTGGGAACGAGGGGGTCACTCGCTCAACGGGCGTTCCGCTCTCCAGTGGGTTTGAACTCGGTGCAGGATATGAATCAAGCGGCGACTTGGGCATTGGGTCTGCCGGGCCTGGGCGGAGTCGGTAGTGCGCGTGGGCTGGCAAAGTTTTATTCGATGCTGGCTAACCCGTCTTTCGCTACTCGACCGAGTTTTCAGCTATTTTCGCGGCATTTGCGCGCTGGAACCCTTGATTTTGCAAGGGGCACCACGCCAAAATCCGCCGTGGACAGA
>VFKE01000148.1 GCA_009885695.1 Verrucomicrobiota bacterium
GTCAGGTTCTTTCCGTTGCTCCCCACCCCGCCTCACGGCGACGCAGTTACTTCAAGTTCTCACCCAGAACACGGTTCCAGATGGCCAAGGTCTTCCACCTCGAAGAGTTGTGACGCTTCACAGCGCACTAGAAGCGACGCCTCCGTCGCTCCGTCCGGTGCCGCAAGCGACGAGGGCGTCGCTTCTACTCTTTGTTCAGCGTTTCCTTAGCGAACGATCAAGTTATCCACCAAGTCCTTGCGCTTCGCCATTGACCGCGCCGTTTTCCTCCCAGAAGGACACCAGCATCGGCCGGCAGCAGATCTCGCAGTCGTAGTCCACGGAGCAGGGCACCTCAGATTCATGCGGCGCGGGAACCTCAAAGGATTCACCGCAGGTGGGACAGATAATTTCGACGGAATTCATGGCAGCTTCCATTCGTTGCGCAACTTCTCATAAATCTCGCGCGGCAGCAGCGCGTAATGGGGCCTGGCTTCCGGCCGGAGCCAGACGATGATGCGCTCCAAATCTTCGAGCGTCATGGTTGTGCAGCCGATGCTGGGCCAGTCGGGTCCGCGCCGCACATGAAAGAAGATGGCACTGCCGCTGCCGGGTCTCGGTGGATCGGTGTTGTGCCGGATTTCCAGAAGCCATGTATAAGCCTTGTCGCCCAGTCGCATTTTCTGGCTCTCAAACCAATCCGGAATTTGCCGGGGATTCACCCGCACATGTTCATTGTAGTACGGCAGCTTGGGGTCGTCGATCCAGGCGTCATAAGGCCCGACCTGGATGTAGGGCCATCTCGTTCCCTTGGGGGCGGCGGGCGCGTAACCAAGCAGCGCGCCCAGCGAAAAAATGCCTGCGGGTGCTCGACCATCTTTTTCGGACTTGCGCGGCAGTTTGTCGTTCGGCGGCGAGAATGCACCGCGACCCCAGGCCAGGCCTTTGCGACCGAGAAGCACCGGCCTATCAGCGGGGAAAACTGCGCGCCACGGATCATTTTTATCATCGCGATGATAAGCCTGCAGGGTGGCTCGTTGGGAATTCCATTCGGGGGCGACGGCCATTAGAAGCTGGCGGCAAACATCGGGAACCTGACCGAATGCAATTGAGCAGGGTAAAAACAAGACGATGAAAGCGGTCAGCAACACCCGCTGGCCACCATGATTTTTACGTGGTTCCCACATCACCCTGGAATCCTACTTCCCTTTTGTTCAGGGCGCATCTTTTACCATGAATGCGCCCTGAATCACCCAGGTCGATTCCGATATTGATTTTGCTGGGGCTCTCCATGATCATCCAGCACGCGCGATCCCCCATAAAGTCCGATGGATCAAAAAACAAAAAATAATGGCTGCATCATCGCAGCGGACGGTGCCGACAATGCCACCGTCCCAACGCGGCAGAACCGCGCTCGATGGATAGTACCCGGTGTCTGCGTGTTCCTCGCGTTAGCGGTGCTGCTGGTATTTGAGAGAACTGCGTCCTTCGAGTTCATTAACTACGATGATAACCTCTATGTTTATAACAATGTATTTGTCAGACAGGGGCTCACACTGGAAAGCGTTGCGGCGGCATTTTCCCACAAACAACTTCTCGACTGGATTCCCCTGACGGCGCTTTCCCACATGCTGGGCTGGCAGTTGTTTGGATCTTGGGCCGGAGGTCATCATCTCGTCAACGTGCTGCTGCACGCTGCCTCCAGCATTCTCTTGTTTCTGGTCCTGCTCCGCTTGACCGGCTCGCTCTGGCGCTGCGCCTTCGTCGCCACCATATTCGCCATCCACCCACTGCACGTGGAATCGGTCGCCTGGGTATCTGAACGCAAGGATGTGCTCAGTGGTCTGTTTTTTATGTTCACCCTTGGTGCCTACACCCGCTACGCCCGTAGTCCTAGCCTGCCTCGCTACGCCGAGGTGATGGTCTTCCTGGCCATGGGACTGCTCTGCAAAGCCATGCTGGTCACCGTGCCTTTTTTGCTATTGCTGCTCGATCACTGGCCGCTTGGAAGAACCACTCACACCCGTTTCACGCGGCTGTTCATTGAAAAACTGCCGCTCATTCTGATGTGCGCCGCTGTGATTTTCATCAATGTGTATGTCAACGAAACGGCGGTCACACTGGCTGGGACCCAGCCACTGACGCTGCGTTTGGAAAATGGCGTGGTATCCTATGCGGCCTACCTAGGACAGATGTTTTGGCCCGCCAACCTGTCCGTATTTTATACCATGCCCAAGCAGGGTATTAATTCATCCACGCTCATTCTGGCAGCGGTGGTGCTTCTTGCGATCTCCGCCCTCGTTTTTTTCTGGCGACGCGTGCAGCCATGGTTGCCGGTAGGATGGTTGTGGTTTCTTGGCATGCTGGTGCCAGTCATCGGGTTGATGCCGCCCGGTGAATTCTCAAGAGCTGACCGTTACACATACCTGCCGCAGATCGGGCTTTACATCGCGATCGCGTGGACGGCGTGGAGTGCGTGCGCGTCCCTCCGTTGTTGCCGTGTCATCCTCGGCGTTGTGGCTGTGACAGTGATAACAGCATTGATGGTGTGCGCGCGGATTCAGGTTTCACACTGGCACGATAGCGCGTCGCTTTGGACTCACGCGCTTGACTGCACCACTGACAACAACGTTGCGCACAACAACCTCGGCGCGATCTTGCTTGATGCGGGACGTATGGATGAAGCGGCGATCCATTTTCAAAAGGCGCTTGATATCCAGCCCGGCCATACGCAGGCGCGCAACAACCTCGGCGCCGTGCTTTTTCATAAGGGACGGGTGGACGATGCCATCGCGCATTATCTCCGGGTGTTGGAGATCGATCCCCGCTCGCATGAGGCGTATAACAATCTCGGCAGCGGGCTGTTGCAAAAAAATCGCGCGGCAGATGCGGTCGCCGCTTACCAGCGTGCGCTTGAGTTGCAACCGGGGTCTCCCGATATTCTGAGCAACCTTGGAAATGCTCTTCTGCAATTGGGACGTTTGGATGAGGCCATCAAGCATTTTGAACAGACGCTCGTGGTTCAACCCAACCACGTGCAAGGCCACCTCAATCTTGCGAGCGCCTTAATGCGCACAAACCAGATCCAGGGAGCAGCATTGCACTACCAAAAGGCGCTGGATTTACGACCGGATAATCCAGAGGCATTGAGCAACCTCGCCACCGCATTTTTTCTCCTGGGCCGGGTGAAAGAGGCAGTTACCGACTGGCAGCGCGCGTTGTTGATTCAACCGGCGAATGTTTCGACTTTGAACAATCTGGCATGGGTGCTCGCCACGGGTCCGGCGTTGGTGCGCGATGGCGCAAGGTCTGTGGAACTGGCCCAGGAGGGCAACCGCCTGACCAGCGGTGCAAGCGCCGTCATGCTCCGGACTCTGGCCGCCGCGTATGCGGAGTCTGGCCGGTTTCCCGACGCCCTTGATGCAGCCGGACGAGCGCTGCAGCTGGCGCGTGACCAATCGGACACGGCCCTGATGGATAAGATCGAGCGAGAGAGAAAACAATACGAGCGCGGCCTTCCTTTCCATGATGGTGTATCCGGCACCGCGACTTGCGAAGCCTCAGAAAAACTTCTATGTGGCCCCGCCGTGCAATCCGACACTCTGAGCATGCAAGATGTTTCTCCGTTTGATACACCACAACAGTTGTGTAACCGTGCCGCTACAAATGAAACTCATGATTAAACTCAAATTTCTATTCCTCGCAGCGACACTCTGCCCTGCTCTGCTTCACGCCAATGAAACCGTGACATACCGGGTATTGGCCGCCGACAAAGGAAAGGTGACCATTGTCAACCAGAAGGGCGAAGTTGAATGGTCAGTCGATAATCGATTTGACTGCCACGACATCTCCCTGCTGCCAAACGGCAATGTTCTGATGCCAGTCAGCAACACAAAAATTGTCGAGATGGCGCCTGATAAAACCATCGTTTGGACACACGAATCAAAGCCCAAAGCCCCCTATGCCGGCAAAATCGAAATTCACGGTTTCCAGCGTTTGAATGATGGCAACACGATGATTGCCGAGACGGGCAACCGGCGCATCATCGAAGTGGACAAGGAAGGCAAAATCGTCAAGGAAATCCCCATCACCGTTGAACGTCCCGACTCGCACCGTGACACGCGTCGCGTGCGCAAGCTGGATAACGGTCACTACCTTGCGTGCCACGAAGGCGATGGCGCTGTGCGTGAATACGACGAAACCGGCAAAGTGGTATGGACTTACAAGCTGGATTTGGCGGGTCGCAAAAGCACACCAGGACATCAGGGTCATGGCACCCAAGTCTTCAACGCGATTCGGTTACCCAATGGCAACACTGTGATTGGCGGCGGCAACAACAATCGCGTGATCGAAGTCAATCCGGCGGGCGACATCGTGTGGAGTATTGATGACAAAGAACTGCCGGGCATCCAGCTCTTTTCGGTCACCGGAATTCAGGCTTTGCCGAACGGCAACCTCATTGTTGGCAACTCCCATGCCGGGCCGGCGAATCCGCAAATCTTTGAAGTTACACGCGATAAAAAAGTCGTCTGGCAATTCAAGGACTGGAAGAATTTCGGAAATGATATATGCGCCCAGCAAGTGCTGGACACGCCCGGGAAGCTCCTCCGGTAATTAATGACTGCTAACGAGCCAGCACTCCAAAAGGAAGCGGCTTGGCTGGAGTCAGAATTGATTTGGCGACGATTTCCGCGATGACTGCATACCCGCCGTTGGAGGGATGGATGCGATCCTTGGTGTAGTAGGCGGCGTTTCCCCAATCAGACAGGCGTGGATCGCCGCCAACATTGGCCACGGCGATTCCCAATTTAGGGAACTCAGCCAGCATCTTCGCGATAAACCACTGGCGGTCCGCTTCCCAATTCTTGCGCGGGTAATGCCCTTGGGCGATAGGCGTTAACCCGTCTTTCGCTACTCGACCGAGTTTTCAGCTATTTTCGCGGCATTTGCGCGCTGGAACCCTTGATTTTGCAAGGGGCACCACGCCAAAATCCGCCGTGGACAGA
>VFKE01000155.1 GCA_009885695.1 Verrucomicrobiota bacterium
ATGCTCAGCAAATCTCCCGAACGCGTAGCCTCCTATTTCCAAGCAGAACTTATACGTTATGCGGCCGCAGCATAAGGAATGTCACTACAATTTATTGCCGGGTTAATATTAATGATTCCGCAGCAGGCTGCGGCATGAAAGCGGCAGCAGGGCTGCACGCAGTCAAAATTGTTTACCTCAGGGTAATGTGTCAGTCGTTTCGCGATCACGCTCTACCTGCTTCGACGCACTCGTCATTGTGAAACAAGGATTCACTCTAAAAATTCGCATCTCCACATTCAACAGATTGAAGCGAAATGTGTTATGAATCGGGGGTCACGCAGACATCGCGTGCGTCATGCCTTAAAGAACGAGCAGATGCTTCGGCTTCGCATGCTTCACGGCTGAAATGGGAATGCCCTGATCAAACGTCACAAGTCGTCCGTTGGCTTCCACGGCAAGGGCGAGGAGGTAAAGATCGGTCAGGTGTTTCGATGAGAGTATCCGCTGGTGCTCGAAGCGCGTGTCATCGCTGATGGTGATGGAGTCGGGCCAGAATGCGTGCGCGGTGTTTTGTGCGAAGGTTTGGAATTGCACAGTGAGTTCGGCCACGGTGAACTGCCGCGCCCTGCTATAACTGGCGGAGGACATGATGCGAATAAGTCCATTCTCTGTAAGCGGACAGCTCGCCCACTTTGGCTTCTCCTTGCGCCACCAAGCGTGCGCCCGCGCATGGAAGAAGTGGTCGGCGTCCAGCAGGGCGATGAGGATGTTGATGTCCAGCAGGCAGCGCATTTCAAATACCCTCTTCCTCCATGATCCGCCGCACGCTCTCCGTGGTGACCATTTCGCCGCGTGAGGGCAGCACGGGAATGCCGTTTTTCATCGTGAACCTGCCGGATCCCGTCTTTGTCCCTGCGGGCGGCGGCACGGGCGCGTGCAGGGCCCGCCGGAAGAATTCGGACAAAATCTTGCCCGCCGTTTTCTTTTCTTTGATGGCCAGTTCCTTGGCGGCGAAGAGGACGTCTCCGTCAATGTCGAGCGTGGTTCTCATGCACTTGATGTTACTGCATCTGATGCGATTGGCAAGCGATTGCGCTGTGGAGGCTCTATTCGTGTAACGGGTCTTAGCCTAAAAACGGAGCTGATAGTAAATAGCCTGATGCTGAACTGAGTGAACGGGGTGCGATCTTTCACTTTCCGGGTGATCTCTTCTGGGACACCCAAGCATTTCATTTTCAGGCTGTCAGCTATCATCCATCGTCTTTTCTTTCTAGGCTGAGAAGTTCTTGCACTCGCACTTATGACTTGCTGCCGGGGCATCTGCTTGAAGCCTTGTTTCATGAGTCACTATTGCCGAAGCCAAGTTGGACTCCTCTAACGCAATACCTCGGCATAAATTCCGAATTATTTTGGCTGCTCCAATTTTTTAGGGAGCTTCCTCGGTGCGGACGCGAACGCATCTGGCAACGGCACTCCCCAGATCGCAGGTTTGTCCTGCATGGTGCTGTCTGCTTGAGGGGCGAGGAAGTGGAAAAAATCGGCGAAGCGGATGCTGCATTGCAGGCGACGCTGACTGGAATTGATCTTCGGATTGACCTGCATGACAGACTTGGTGAAGGGGGTGCCGCTCTTGATTTTTTGAGCCTCCTCGCGCGCTTCGTCGAGCGAAAGCGACTTGTTTTTTACAACGGCGTCCAGTTTCTCAAGGTCGTCGCGCGTAATGGGCTCCCAGAGTTTGCGATATTGTTCGGGCGTGACTTCAACGGCGACGGCATTGTCCCACTTTTTATTCTCGCCTGCTTGAGTCCAGAACCCAATGATGAGGAGGAACCGCTCGCCTTTTTCCGCGATACTGAACTGGCGTAACGCATCGCCCATGTCTAGAGGCGAGCCATATTTGATCGCCTTGGGGTTGGCCGGAATCTTGCCGTGGTTTTGGTTGATCTCGGCGGGGATGTCCCAAATTTGGGTATAACTTTTTGGCTTGTAGCCCCCAAAGAAAGTGTCGCGCACCCATTGCTCGAAGACAATGCCATGATGTTGAACTTCATCCGCTCGGACACAGATTGTAAGCAACACGATAAAAACGGTCAGTATGCGCATGTTGCAAACGGTTTAGGCCGGAGAGACTATGAGGCGAATTTGAGCAGGCAAGGAAAGGAATTAAAGTATTTGGTTAAAAGTGATTGTAAAGACCCCGCTAATATACTATAATTACCATATTATCTGTGTATATGTAGCCCTATCATGATTTCAGTCGCGTCAGTTGTGACCTAGTGACACGCCCGGATGCCACGCAGCATGAAAGCAAAATTAAACAAGACACGCCGTGTCCAACTTCTGGTGGGAACGGGATTTTGTCTGCCCCTGGTCACTCTGTTCGTAGCCACGCTCCTGACATACTCGTCATCACAAGCCCTCTGGGACGCGTTTCAGTGGGTTCCGTTCTCGCAGCGCGTGGAGGATTCGTTGAGCGACTTGCTCACCACCGTCGAAAATACCGAAATGGGGCAGCGCGGCTTCCTGTTGACGGGCCAGGACGAATACCTTGCGCCATTTAACAACGCCCGGATTGTCATGCCCAAGCAGCTCGACCGGGTTCGGGTGCTGACTTCGGGAGAGCCCGCGCAGGAGGGGCACCTCGCCAGGCTGGGTCCACTCATTGCGGAGAAAGTGAAACTCTGTGAACGGATGATCAGCTTGAAACGCGAAGCGAAGGATGGTGAAGCCATCCAAATTCTCTTGAGTGACAATTCCATGCAGGTAATTAGCAGCATCATCCAGAAGATGCGGACTGCCGAGTCCGGCCTCAGGCTGACTCGGGAACTCGAGGCCGGCTCCAAAGCGCGCGCAACCGAAAAATCCCTGCTGTGGATGATGGCGCTCGACGTCCTCGTGACCTCGATCGTGGTCGTGCTGCTGCTTCACCTCCGTCGTCTGGAGAAATATGTCACGATGTGTGCGTGGTCGAAGACGGTCCTGGATAACAACGAATGGGTGTCTTTTGATGAATACCTCCGGCGAACCTACGACGTGAAAGTGAGTCACGGCATTTCCGAGTTGGAGCGCGACAAATTCATGGCGAAGGCCGGCTTGCCCGTTGCTCCCCCGATCCAGCCGGCGGCTGCGAGTGTCTGAGTGCTGGCAAGAAGGCGATGAGGGCGACCGTGTAACGCGCCCTGCATGACATGTAACACCGTGCATGGCGAAGTGATTTGCGCGAGCACTGCTGTGCGGTAGCATCGCGGCATGAAATTCTCAGAAATTGTCCAAAAAGTCATAGCATTGGTGTCGTTGACTTGCAGCCTCGTCTCCTGCGGGCGTTCCAATAAGTTTGTCATCGGCATGGACGCGACCTATCCGCCGTTTGAAGTTCTCGATGCCAGGGGCGAGTGCAGCGGCGTCAGTGTTGACCTTGGCCGGGCGCTGGCGGCGCATCTGGGACGAGAGGTGGAGTTCCGCAACATTAAATTCGACGGTCTCATCACCGCGCTGAAATCGGGCGGCATCAATTGTGTGATCTCTTCGATGACGGCCAATGACGAGCGGCGTAAATCCATCGACTTTAGCGAGCCGTATGTGAAAAACGGACTGGCCATGCTGGTCTCGGAAAAGTCATCCGTGCAGTCCCTCGACGACATCAAGGCCCCAGGACGGAAGGTCGTCGTTCGCCTGGGCACCACGGGTGATGCTTATGCGCGTGATTTCTTGAAAGATGCGAAGGTCATCGCACTCGACTCCGACGCCGCCTGTGTGCTGGAGGTGGTGAATGGCAATGTGGACGCGTGGATTTATGACCAAATTTCGATCATGCTCTATCATGACCGGCAACCGGAGGCGACTCGGGCCCTGCTCAAACCTTTGCGCGAGGAGTTCTGGGCCATCGGTCTGCGCCAAGGCGATGATGATCTACGAGGAAAGGTGAACGAGTTCCTGAAAAAATTCCGTGCCGAGGAGGGTTTTGCCAAGCTCGCGGACAAGCACCTGACGAAAGAGAAAAAAATGATGGCCGCGCAGGGGATGCCATTTGTATTTGATCTGTAATATCTTTCCAACGCTTCAATATTTCAACCCTGCTGCTTCCACGCGCCGAGCGCGCCTTGAGCAGTCGCTTTCGGAACCGGGTCTGCCGTGGGATCGCTCAGGCTCAATAGCACATCCCTGGCACGCTGCGGTTCGTTTTGGGAGAGATGGGCGATGGCTTTCTTCAACGCTTGCACCCGAAAGTCATCGTCCTGTCCGGCGCGTTGGGCGCGGTCGAGGAAAGCGGCGATGTCGATGATATTGAATCGCGCATCCAAGAAACTGAGGTCCACGATGTTGGCGTGTTGAGGGGGGGTCCATGCGGTCATGCAGGAAACTACCGCCGCAGAGCTGGAGGGAAAGGGCAAATTTGGCGTGTAAGAATTGTGTTTGCCAGGAACCCGAACGGGTTATTTTCGCAGCATCATGAACCCCAATTCCTTTCCCTCGTCGCCATCGCCTGGCTCAGCATCAGCGGACTCGCCTTGGCCGGTCCGAAATCCTGCCAAGTCACCAGCCCAGTTCTCGCTGTGACGGATGCAAGTGTCACCGTCCAGATGGACGATGACAAATGGGAGATCGCCCGTGACGGCAAGACCAAGATCACCGGTGAAATCAAGGTGGGCGCGAAGGTCACGATTGAAAACACCGTGGCGGCGACGACGGTGGATGTGAAGGGTGATGACGCCAAACCCGCTGCCAAGCCCGACAAAAAAATAGAAAGCCTAGTTTCGCGGCAGTATTCCTGCATCTTGACGTTTGGTCGAAGCGGACAGAAATGTCCGCTTCACTTATTATGAGCGAACTCTCCCCTACCGAACTGCGACGCTATGCGCGACATCTGAGCATGGCTGAGTTCGGAATGGAAGGACAGCTCAAGCTTAAAGCCGCGCGCGTGCTGTGCATCGGTGCAGGTGGGCTGGGATCGCCGGTGACCATGCATCTTGCGGCGGCTGGCGTGGGCGTGATCGGAATCGTGGATGCGGACGTGGTCGAGGAATCGAACCTGCATCGGCAACTGATCCACGGCACCAAGGATCTGGGTCGGAGCAAGGTCGAGTCAGCAAAGGACCGGCTGCGCGACATCAATCCCCACGTGGAGATCGTCGGGCATGAGGTGCGCTTCACGCGGAAGAACGCGATGGACATCGTGCGGGACTTTGACCTGGTGATCGACGGCACCGACAACTTCCCGACGCGCTACTTGAGCAACGATGTCTGTGTGTTCCTGAGGAAGCCAAACGTTTACGGCTCCATTCAGCGCTTTGAGGGGCAATGCAGCGTGTTCGCGCCGCACTTGGGCGGGCCGTGCTACCGCTGTCTATCGCCGCAGCCACCCGCGCCCGGATTGGTGCCGACATGCGCCGAGGGCGGGGTGTTGGGTGTGATGCCAGGGATCATTGGGACCCTGCAAGCGACAGAAGCAATCAAGCTGATCACCGGGATGGGCGCACCGCTGATTGGTCGGCTGTTGCACTTCGAGGCGCTAACGATGAAGTTCCGAACCTTCAATCTGAACCGGGATCCGCAGTGTCAAGCTTGCGGAGATAATCTAAGCATCACTGAACCAATTGATTACAATAACTTTTGCGATATTATGATGAAAAACAATTCTGAAATCACTGTGAATGAACTGAAAACAAAGATTGATAACGGTGACGACTTTATCCTTCTCGATGTCCGCGAGCCGTTTGAGCACGCCATCGCGCAGATCAAGGGGGCGATCTTAATTCCGCTGGGAGAGCTGGAATCGCGCATCCGTGAGCTGCCGCGAGACAAGGTCATCGCCGTGCATTGCAAGACTGGAGGACGCAGCGCCAACGCGGTCAGCCTGCTGCATGGCGCGGGCTATGACAAAGCAGTGAATGTGAATGGCGGCATCACCGCCTGGCGTGACGAGATCGATCCGGCTGTTCCCAATTATTAACTACGACCTCCAGACGATGCTTGACGACGCCCTGATTGAAATTCTGCGCTGCCCGGAGACGCGCCAACCCTTGCGTCGAGCTACCGGGGAGGAAAAACGCGCCCAAGACATCCCGGACGACGAAGAAACCCTTGTGAGCCTGGATGGCACGCGGTTTTACCGCGGACTCAACGGGCTTCCTTCGCTGCTGCCACCGGCGAACGAGGAAGTTTCCGGCGGATAGAATACCGCTGCAGCCTTGCGGGTGTCAAAGTTTGCGCGACTGGCTTCGTAAACGTCATTCTTCATGCCGCGGTGCTTTGCCAGCAGGTGGTAGGCACCGATGCTTTCGAAGCCCGCATTGAGAGCGCCCTGCATGGGAAGGTAAGAGTTCACGTCCTTCGTGACATTCTCAACAAGTCCCCACGGTGGGAACAGATGGTTGTCCTCCATGCGGCGCAGCAAGTCATGAACGTCGTTAGGATTGGAAGCCAGTGCGCTTGAGATGAGAATATAATGCGGATGAATGATCGTCTGATTGGGGAGGCTCGCCCCGCCGACGCTGTATCCCGTTCCATAACGGGCCTCGCCTGCGGAAAGACCATAAAGCCCGATCATTGCCGCCTTGCTGCCGGGCCAGAATGTCGGGAAGTAGTCCTTCTGCTTATGCAGGAGGGCCAGTCGGGTTTTGGGCCAGTTCTGCCCGGACACAGCGTCGGGCCGGGAATTGTCGAAATCAGGGTAGAACAAGCTCTGCACTTCGGCGATGAAGCCGGTGCCGTCGTGGATCCGGCCTGAAGGATCCATGCGCAACAGCGGGGGTTGCTCGGTCATTGCCGCCATTGCGAGCACGAGCGCGGTCTCGCCACCCCAGTCACGCCAGACACCCGGAAGTGGAGTGGTGCCGTCCTCGCGCAAGCCATGGCGGATGAATCCAGCAGAATCCACCAGGTCTCCGAGCGTGATCCGGCGCAAGGCCCTCGCCACCCCTTCGATCAGCGCTTTGTCCCCGAGAATTTGCGCTGCCAGCAGCATCGCGTTGTAGTAGATACTGGTGTCCACCACACTGAACTCGGTGCCCGGCAGGATGACGTTCACCCCGTCATCGCGCTGGCGGGTGAAATGCGGCAGCAGTCCGGAGGCCTTCGGAAGTTTTTCCATCACTTCATGGATGTGACGCATGGTTTCGAGGGCATACACTTTGTCAACGATGCCAAGCCGGGCGGCGAGCGCGGTGCCCAGCGCGTAGAGTCCGGTTGCGGGGATGTTGTCAAAACTGCCTGCTGGCACATGAGCGCGATCGCGCATGAGACCGGTCTTTGAACTGTAGCAGCGGGCAAGCTTGGCATAACAACTGAGGAAGACATATTCGTCAAAGGGCACATCTGGCGTTTTCACCACGAAGTTCACTGAATTCAGGCAGGCGTCCGTGCCGGGCTCGGCAACCCAATTGAGGAACTTCGCGGAACCGATTTCGACCGGGTTCAACGGGACCGGTGTCGTGCGCAAGTCGTGGCTTTCGACCTCGATGTTGCGAAACCAGAGAATCTCCTGATGCACGGACTTGATTTCCACCTTGATGACGCCCTTGCCGCGGGCCGCGAGCTCGAAGCCGACGATTTGCGGCTGATATTTGGCCTTGATCTGACTGGGATAACAGGCTCGAAAATCGAGGTTCAGATCCCGGTCGTCACCCAACCCGGCTAGACTATGCCACATCCCGCCCCAATAGCCTGGCGGCATCGAGACGCACACGGTGCCAACTTCCCAGCCGAGCCCCCCTTCCCCTGCACCGATGAATCCGAAGTCCGTGCCCAAGTGTGTGTAGGCGAGAAACGGATTCATCTTGCGCTCAATTTTCTGCCGCCCCCCGCCCATTGGATCAACGTTTAGATACTGATGCACGGGTTGAAGCACACGGTGGGTTTCAACCGGCGGGTTCGTTTCCGGGGAAAAATCCACGCGGACAGCGAAAGAGGAGCCGGATCCAAGTTGCAGTGCATCCTGGGCAACCAATGAGCCAAACCCCATTCCCAGCAATACTCCCAACCGCGCCACGTGCCTCCATAATGCCTCATTCAAATTAGGGACAGAACGGTCAGCAGTCATCGAACGAAAAGTCAGACTTCTCCACCCAAGGCGTAGTAAACCCGGTTTTGGAATGGTATTAAGACCCAATTTCATGGGGAATTACTTTGTAATTATTAAAATTATACATTGTATTATATATCAAAGCAACAATTATTGATATCTTAAGCACAATCCCTGACTTGTTAGTTCCCCTTCCCTAGACTACGACTCTCGCCGATGACTTCGGCCAACCCCACCCCCTCCCTGGCCAACTTCCCAAAGATCGCGTGGTTCTGGCTGCTGCGGACTCCCCTGACTGTCTTGGTCATTTACTGCCTGATTTCGGTCTACCTTGAGGAAAATTTTCCGTTCTCAAATTTTCCCATGTATTCGAATCCCGGCGCAGAACGGATGTATTACACGATCTCCGCTGAAGATGGAATCGGGCTCCCCGTCCAAACCTTGACCGACGTCACCAGCCCGAAAATCGGGAAAATCTACCGCACCAAGGTTGCTAAATACTCCAAAAAAATCGGCGTAAAATCCTCTAAATTCAGCCCGGAACAGACTGCGACCGTCGGCCGGGAAATCCTGGGCGACCTCCGCGAGAAGGCCAGGCACCTGGGCCGGGAGGACCAGCTTCCAGGAAAACTTCAGCTCAATCGCACCTGGATCACTTTTAAGAATGGGCGCATCGTCGAAACCACAACCGTGCTTGCCAATGAATAAAGCGCCATGATTCGCCGACTTTTCTCCGGATGGTTCAGACCGATGAATGTGAGCCCGCTTGAGGGTTTCTTCCTGCGCTTGCTCTTCGCTGGCGCGCTCATTTATACCATTCGCATCACCGGACAGTTCAATCTGCCCAACGAGCCGCATCCAGTCGGCCTCCTGAAAATCCTGCACCGTCTCGCCGATGTTTCCGGCATCACAGACCACTCGCAATGCCGCACCTGGCTTACCTGGCTGGCTGATCCGGACAAGTTTGAAATTTTCCGCTGGTGCTTCGTGGGCGTGTTGATTTTTTATGTCGCGGGCATCGCGCTGCCCGTAGTGCTGCCGCTCGCTGCGCTGATGCACATACTGCCCTACACGCTCTACGGCTCGCAGGAATACAATTACCACGGTGCTTCAATGATCAGCCTGGTGCTGCTCGCCCAGGCGCTCACGGTGATCTACGACGCCATCTTCCGGAAATGCTCATGCAAACCGCCGGATGCAAAACTCCGCGGCTGGCTGCTCTTGCATTCCATGGTCATCGTCACCGGCGCCTATTTCGTCTCCGTCATCGCCAAAGTGGAAAACTCCAAAGGCGAGTGGTTTTTGAACTCCCACAACGTGGCGCTGGACATGATCAAGGCCGACCGTCAGACCTATTTCAATCGCAACACCGGGCCGGCGCCGGACATCGCTCCAGAGGAATTGAAGCTCGTCCAGCAGATTGGAATCACGGACGTCATCTTCCGCCCCAAGTCCTATCCGGTCCAGGTGGTCGCGACCTGGTTGCTGGAGCATCCCTGGACCTCCCGCATCCTTTTCAGCTCGGGTGTTCTGCTGGAGACCCTTTGCATCCTCGCCATTGGAAACCGCATCCTGGCGTGCATCATCGGGCTGTCACTCATCGCGTTCCATCGCTCCATCGATGCCCTGATGGGCGGTGTCGCCTTCCCCTACAACGAACTGTGCGACATTATTTTCCTCATCGGCCTGCCTTTCGGACTCGCCTGGACGCTGGAGCGGATCAAAAATGTCCGCATCCGCCATGCGCTCCTCGTTGGTGCCGGCATCGGCGTCATCGCCAGCTACTGGTTTCAAGATTACCAAGGGGCCGCCACATCATCCTTGGGAAATTATCTGCTGTCCTTGTCGAACAACGTCTTTGACATCTGGAACAACCCGAACTGGACAGGATTGTTGAATTACCTCCGGCCGGCTTTCGTGTCCGCCATAACAGGTGCCCTGATTGCGACGGCGACGGCGTTTTTCTGGCGCGGCGGATCAGTCAAAACCGCAACTCCATGAGCCGCCATTATGGGGCAAGCTTCTTGACCCGGTCCAGGCTCGCCTCGTGGTTCTTCAACTCAGTCTGGACGAGATCAGCCTGATGACGCAGGTCGCTCCGTTGCCGTTCGGCCTCAGTGATGTCCGAGCGCAGTTCAGCAATCTTGCGCTCCATCTCAGTGATTTTTTCACGGCGTTTTTCCTCCTCCATTTCGCCGATCTCCAGCTTCCGCTGCAAAGTCGCCAGGCGCTCTTCTTCACGCCGGACTTTGGCTTCCATCTGGCGGTCCTGCTCGCGCATGATCGCAGCGCCACCAGGGCCTGTCTTGACGCGGGTTTCCTCGCGCGCCTTTTCCTGCCGGAGAAACTCCAATCGCATCGCCTCGCGTTGCACGCTTTCCCGCAGCCGTTCAATCCGTGCTTTGAGCGCGATTTCCTGTCCGGTACCGGAAGACGCCGCCTCGGTGCCCGTGATACTCAACTTGGTTTGCTGCTCGGGCAAGTTGGCATCCCCCGTCAACTCTGCGGGTGCGGGCTGCCCACCCCTGGGCTGTGGCGTCACCTTCTCCACATTGGCCACGATGCCCATCAGCACTGATTTGTTCAACGAAACACCGCGGGTCTGGCCCGGCGGAAGATTGATGAGATTCTTCAAGTTTCCTTTTTCGCTTTCGATCTCCCGCCATAAATCACGCGCCTCCACGGAATCCTCGGGAAGCGCCGCGAGCCGGGCATAGCGCTGATCCATCGCCTGCTTCACATCACGCAACGGCACCAGCTTGATCTCCATGTCAGCCAGCTCACGACGGGAAACTTCCAGGCGGCGCGCCAGATCCTCCTTCAATGCCGTGAACTCCTTCTCCGCCTCGCTGGTAAGCCGTCGCGTTTCCTCAAATCGTTCGCGCCGCTCGCGCTCGGCCATCGTGAGCTTGTCCAGCTCCTCGTGCAAGGCCGACTCCCGCGTGCGCAGACCTTCGATCCGTCCCGTGGCAGCCGCCTCCTCGGCACAGACATCATCGAGAATTTTCCGGTGCTTCACCCGTTGCGTCTCCAGTTCGTGTATCTCCGCGTTGAGCTCAGCACGCCGTGATTCCGCCGCCGCCAGCGCGTCCTTCGCTTCCCCAAGTTTCGTGCCGGTCTCTGCCAGTTCCTCGCATTGTGCCGCGATTTCATGGCGCTTCGCCCGGGCCTCATCCAGCCGCATCATTTCCGCGATCAATTCCTCCCGTTTCGTGGTCAGATCCATCTCGTGCAACTCGCGCTCGGCGTGGATTCGGTGCAGCACTTCTTCGACACGCTGCTGCGCCGCCCGCGCCTCACCGGTCGCGGCTTCAATCTGGCGCTGCTCATTCTGCATCGTGCTGATGCGTTCCTCCAAATCTCCCAGCTCATCTTCAGCCCGCTGCTTGCCAGTGCTCAAGCTCAACAATGTTGCGCTCAACATGCCGTGTTTCGATTCCACTTCCAAAAACTGGGCCTGCGCCTTTTCCAGCCGCGCCTCGACGCCGGTCATCTGCTTGATCTGCGCCTCGATCTGGCTGCGCTGCTTCTCCACCTGCTCCAGTCTTTTTTCCGCAGACTTCACCTGATCGTCCCGCGCCTCAGCCAGCATCTTCACTTCCAGGCTCCTCCCCTCGAACGCCACCACCTGCTGCCTCAGTCCGCTGAGGTGCGACTCATTCGACTCCCGTTCCTCGCGGAGCTGTTTCAAATGTGCCAGCGCTTCGTCCTTGTGCGCGCCCACGGATTCCAGCTCCCGCAGTGCGCCCTCGACTGCGGCGGCAAGCCGGACCACTTCAGAATTTTTCTGATCGTGACTGGCCGACAAGGTGTTGATGGCATCAATCCACTGGGCATGAGAGGACTCGGCATCGCGCAAAGACTCAGTGACGTGTCGCAGACGCTCCTCCTCAGCCCGGAGTTTTTCCACCCGCGTGCCCTTCGCACTCAGCTCGTTCGCCGCCTCCCGCAACTGCGCCTGAAGATGCTCATCCTGGGCCGTGGCCGATTTCATTTCAGCCTGCGCCGCGACCAAATCCTTGCGGGCATCGTCCAGTTTGCGCAGCTCGCTATGGGCCGCGTCTTGCGCCTTCGCGGCCCGGTCCTGCCAGTCCCGAAGAGCTTTCTGGAGCGCGTCTACCTCGCCTTGCAGTCGTAATTTACGCTTCTCAAGTTTTTCGAGACTGATTCGTTGTCCCGCATCCAGCCGGGCAAAAAGATCGGCGGGAGACTCCTGAAACTGTTCAAGCGCAGCCGCTGCGTCAGCCTTGGACGCCTCCAGTACGGGACTCTGATCTTCTTTTTTCTTCCTCGGAACAATCTCAGGACGGGATTCCTTCCTTGTCTGCTTGTCACCCGGTTTGTGTACCGTCAGCTTGTCGACCTTGGCCACACCAGCCTTCTCCTTGATCGCGTGCTTTTCAGGCGCAGCCCCACCATTCACTGCATGCGTGGAAATTTCCTGGTCGAAAACTGCGATTAGAGGACCGAAAGCAATCTTGTCACCGTCCGCGATCAGACGTCGTTTCTCGACTCGCTCGCCATTGACGTAGGTGCCAGCCATGGAATCCAGGTCAATCACCTCATAGTGCCCCTTGGCATCGCACAGCAGTTCGGCATGCCGGGCAGAGATGCGCTGATCATCCACTACAATATCGTTTTCATCATCGCGGCCCAACGACACTCGTTCCGAGACCGGGACAACGACGTCCTGCCCATCTTCGAGAACAAATGTGAGTTTCGCCATGCTCCGCAGTATTCGCCTTAACAAAGCCATTACTTGAACAGAATCAATCATCCATTTGCAGATGTTTGCCGTTCGAAGGCTGGAATCTCATTTGATCTTGACTCCTCATGGACGCGCGTGGCGCGCTGGCCCTCATGAAAACTCAATGCCTTTTACCCATCCTCAGCATCGCCATGAGCATGGTCCTGCATGCGCAGGGCCCGAATGTCTCCCCACCGCCGCCATGTCCACCACCAGGCTCCGGCCAACACAGCAGTTCCGTCTCGTTCTCCAAATGAAACTTCATCGCTTCATGCGCGAGAGTGCGCAACTTGTCCACTGACTTCGCCATCCTGACGCAGCCCGGCACATCGGGAAAATTGCCGGCGTAGTTGCGGCGGCATTTTCAATTACGAAGAAATAGCGCATGACGGTGCTATTCTGGAATAGCACAACGAGGGATCATTTCCAGCCGGCTTGTTTTGAATGCTGCTCCAATTTCCCGGCGGAATTACATCGGAGGGATGACCAGACACGGTGACTTTGCCAGGTTGATCGCATGAAAAACCTGACTGTGGTTGCCACGCATCTCTTTGATCTCCCAGCCATCACACTTGAGCAATTTGATCGCGTCACGGACTTTCATCTCGCAATCGAAAGCTCAAGTGAGCGCAACCACACTCCCCTTCGCCTGCGATTCCAGTGCCGCCGCAAATATCTCCTGCGTGGCCACGGCCTCCTCGACCGTCGCGCATCCAAAGCGGCCATTCAGCTTTCCCTCGCGCTCCATGAAGAACGCAGCCCACATCTGCTGGATAATATCGGCGAAACCAATCTCGAAAATGCCGCCCGTCACCACCTTGAACGGCGTGCCGGCGATGCCAAGGTCGGTCTGCTTCCAAAATTGCTCTTTGCCGCCCTCAAAGAGCCAGAGCGTCTTCGGCTGCTTGGTGGAAAAGCGCACGCCACCTTCGGTGCCGAGCACTTCGATGAACCAGGTATTCGTCTGGCCGGGCGAGAGGCGTTTCATTTCCAGGCGCATCGGCACGTCATGGTCGCCGATGTGTGTCCAGGTGTGGAGCATCGCATTGTCCCACGTGTCGCAAGGCGTCATGCCGCCCTTGCCGTCGGGCCGTTGCGGATAGCCCTTCTGCAACTGCGCGAATAACGACTTCGGCTTCCAACCAAATCGCAGCGGCAGATGGCACGCGTGCATGCCCAGATCACCCAGCACACCGATCTCGCCACAAGTCCTGCTAAAGCGTTTCCAGTTCGCGGGCTTGGTCGCGTCCATGTCGCTGCTGTGATGAAAGCCGGAGACAATCTCGAGAACGCGCCCCAGCTTGCCGGAGTTTACCGCCTGCGCCACGCGCTGCGCACCAGGCATGAATGGAAACTCCGAACTGCAGCGCGTGAAGCGCCCCGTGCGCAGCACCGCTGCGGCGATATTCCTCGCCGACTCCAGGTCCATTCCGAACGGCTTCTCCGCAAATAAATCCTTCCCCGCTTCCAGCACGTCAATGTAGAGCTTCTCATGCAGGTTGTGCGGCACCGCGACGTAAACCACGTCGACCGCGGGATTCGCCAGGAGTTCCTTGTAATCTGATGTGAATTGCTGGCACGACGGGATCTGCCGGAACCACTCCCGAACCGGTTCCACCAAGTCCGCCACCGCGACGAGTTCCGGTTTGACATCAACGTCCGTCAGCGAACACCAGCGTGCAAAAGCACTGGCCATTTCCCGGCCCATGAGGCCGCCACCGATGATTCCGATTCCGATGGACTTCATGCGATCATCTGAAGAGCTTCTTCAACTGCCGCTCCATCATGCACCATCGCCATGAGCGCACGGGTGATTCCCTTGGGGTTTGGATGTTGGATGACATTTCGGCCATAGACAATGCCTGCCGCGCCCTGCTGAATGAGACCCCGGGTGCGCTCGAGAATTTCCTTGTCGCTAACGCGCCCGCCTCCGCGCACGAGAACGGGAATACCCGCGGCTGTTTCGACGACCTGATGATAGAGGCTGACATCGTCGGTTGGATCCGCCTTGACGATGTCCGCGCCGAGTTCCACGGCCTGGCGAACGAGATGCATGATCTGCACCACATCGCCATTGACCATGTAGCCGCCAGCTTTCGCGTTGGCCTGAAACACAAGCGGTTCCACCATCATCGGCATGCCGTAATAGTCGGCTTGCGGCTTGAGTTTCAGGATGTTTTTCACGCATTGCTCGTGCACTTCCGGAGCGCCGGGAATCTGGAAGAGATTCACACAGACGCAGACGGCATCGTAACGCACCGCCTGGAGCATGGTCTCCTCGATCATCAGGCTGAAGCACGTGGAGGGCAGCTCCTTGCCGTAGATGTTCGCCACATCCGTGCGCAGCACGAGCGATGGCTTCTGCCGTCCGGGTATTTCCTGAAGATGCCGGGCCTGTCCAAGCGTGAGTTGAATCGCATCCGGCCCGGCATCCACCAACGTCCGCACAACTTGGCGCATGTCCTCGATTCCCTGAAGAAAGCCGGGCTGGTTAAAAAAACCGTGATCAACTGCCACATCAAAACAGCGATTGGACCTGGCGTTGAAGAGGCGATTAAGGCGGAAGGATTTCATAATGGGTGTTCGGCTGTCAGTGTCGTCCTCAGTGAATTCAAACACCCATGATGTGTTTCATCACTGCAAGCTCAAGCGCTTCGTAATCACGCGCTTCAATCATCTGCAGTTCCAGCTTGCGATCCCAAGAACGGACCTTGTCCAGAATATGAAGGAAAAGTTCACGGCTGCCAGTCAGGTGTGAGGTCACACACCTGCCCTTCTGGGTGCGCATTGCCTTGACATCCAGTCCGATGAACTCGCCCTTGCGGCCGTAATCCGCCTCCTCGAGCACGCGCACCTGATTGAATGCGACGCGCAGGTTCGCGCTGCCGAAGTTTTTATCCTGATCATATTTCAAACCATTCTGGTCGTTCAGGTGAACACTGCCGAGTTTATCGTGCGCAAGGGCAAAGGCCATTTCATCACTCGGATCAAGACCTGCCAGCAAGGCGTGCGCCGTCTCGATAAGGCCCTTCACGCGCTGCGGATCGCTTGAGGCATAAGCCAGCGCCACGGCATGACCGATGGTGGGAACATAGGCCATGTCCGTTGGTTCATTTGGCTTGGGCTCTATCCAGATCTCAATGTCCTTGTCGTGAGCGAGCATCGTATTGATCGTCTCCAGGATGCGCTGGTAAGCGACGCGCGCATTCTTGCTCTCGCGAATATAGGTGCCTTCACGCGCAAGCCAGAGCACCGTCGCCTTGCAACCCAGTTCACGGGCGATGTCGATGGTGCGCAGTGTGCGGTCGAGGGCATACTTGCGATCCTTTGCGCTGTTAGCTGTGTAACACCCATCCACCGTTTGCGGCGCAAACCAGAGTCGTGGCGCAACAAACTCGGGAACGAGCCCTTGATTCTCCAGCATCTTCTTCACCTTTGCGGTCTGCCTTGATATCTGCGCGGGTGTCAGGTCATCCACGCCAGGAACGACGTCATCGTCATGGAACTGAACCCCATCAAAGCCCATGGGCTTGTAAAGCGCATACTTTTTCTCGTGCGGGAATGCCTTGCGGACCTCGGGCCCAAATGGGTCGGCACCCTCGCTAATGTTCCAGGGTCCAAAGGAGAAGCGGTGTTTGATCGGTTTGCTCATGACGAACATATTGCATCGCAATTGAAGCATGCTCTACGTCTTCAGTCTCAGCGAATGAGACTATTGTCTCACAAGGTTGAGTGTGGGATTTGGGTGTGGTATAGAATCGATCATGCGCCTTCTGCGAGAACGCATCCCCCTTCCCAGCGGACACTCCTTCCGGGTGATCCGCTGGGCGCATGATCTGCGGCAGGTCGAGTGTGTGCTGGCGCCGGGAAGGGTGAAAAAGATCGCCGGTGAAGGCGCGCACTGGCACTACCATGCGGAGATGGAATTGACGCTTTTCACCGCAGGTGAAGGGACTCGTTTTGTGGGCGACCACATTGGCAAGTTTGAAGCCGGTGATCTTGTGCTGCTCGGTGAAAGGCTGCCACATTACTGGCACACAGGGGGCGCATCGTCGGGCGTCTCTGTGCAGTGGCACTTTCCACCCAGTCATCCATTCTGGGCCTTCCCGGAAATGCTTCCTCTAGTGGACTTTTTCAGACGCTCCAGGCGGGGCATCCGCTTCACCGGGCAAACGGCCGCAGCAGTCAAAACAATGCTGCTGGACATCACCAGCGCTGTTGCCCCAACCCGCTTTGCCACATTGCTGCGTGTGTTTGCGCTCCTGGCTGCGGCACCCGAGCGCGATCGCGGTTTGCTCTCTGTCCGCTCTTTCGTTCTGCCCACGCAATCACATTATCAACAGGCCATTCGCGATGCCATGCGCCATCTCATTGCGCACTTTCGGGATGAGGTGCGCCTGGCAGACATCTTGCAAATCACCCGCCTCAGCCGCCCGACGTTTTCCCGTCAATTCAAGAAGCACTCTGGACGCACCTTTAGTGAATTTCTCAAACGCTTGCGTCTTGAAGCCGTTTGTAATGAGCTGACCGGTGGCAGCCGAAGCGTGCTGGAAATTGCGCTCTCCTGCGGCTTCACCCAGGTGTCATTTTTTAACCGAACCTTCCGCCGCATCATGAAATGCAGCCCCACAGAATTTCGAGTCAAACAGGGCAAGCTCGCCGTCGTCAGGCAACTTCCATGACCAGCGCCGTGCAGTTGTCTTTGCCGGAATTTTCCACGGCAGCATGAACCAGTCGGGGGGCAGGACTTCCCTCCCCCGGCTCACGCAGCAGTTCCTCGATCTGCCGGTCCCATAGACCGTCGATCACACCATCCGTGCAGAGCAGCAGCTTGTCGCCCGACTGACAGTGAACAGCACCCACCTGCGGATCAAGGAACTGATTGCCTGCGCCCAGGGCTTGAGAGAGCGCATTGCGCCGCGGATGATGGCGCACTTCGCGCTCGGTGAGCTTTCCCTGGCGCTGGAGCCAGCCGACATGCGTGTGGTCGTGTGTGATCTGGCTCATGCCTCCTTCGACTGGTAGATAATAAAGGCGACTGTCGCCGACGTGCGCGAACCAGACACGATCAGGTCGGAACCAGCAGAGACTGAGTGTGGCTCCCATGCCTCTGCATTCTTCATAGGCCCGGCCCAACCGCAGCATCTCGGCATGAATGGCATGAAACAGTTCCATGAGAAAATCATGGCAGCCAGTTTCGAGATTCAGCGCGCCGAGTCGAAAGCTCGCTGGCAGGATGCCAGTGATTTTGTCCACAGCGATGCGACTGGCAAACTCACCTGCATTTGCCCCGCCCATGCCATCGCTTACTGCGAAAAGATAATCAGCACCATTCAGCCTGGCCTCGCCTTCCTTGCCCAGGAAACGAATGCCGCTGGCATCCAAGGTCAGCGCCAGAAAGGCGTCCTCGTTATTTTCCCGCACGCGACCCACATGAGTCATGCCCGACCAGCGAATGGACTGGACTGACGCAGACTCGCTCATGATTCTACCTCCTGCAGATGAGGCGGCGGCGGAGGCGCACCGGGATCCAGCAACGTGGCGAACTCAAAATCGATCACACAGAAACGCCCGGCCCGGGCGTCGTAGGTGATGTTTCGCAGGAAGCGATCTTCATGCCGCACGCCGAAGGGTTCCAGCGTTGCGTAGATTTCCGCCATGCGTTCCTCCGGCATGTGATCCACCCGGGTGCCGCAGTTGGTGGTGACAATTTTGAGCGATTCCGGGTTCGACTCCAGGAGCCGGGGCACGAAGGGACAGCCCCGCTGCTCAAGGTGCCGCAACACCCGGGCCTCGTTCTCGAACCGTTCCCGCGCCAACGGACCACGGAAGGTCTTGTGCACCCGCCCGTCGTAGCTGAGGCGGACAATGGCGCGGGCGGTGTCTTTTACTTTTTCCATCAGAATCGTGGGCGACCATCCGCGCACTCGGGTGCGGGAGCAAGCCAGAGTCGAGCAACCCTGAAAATCTTCAATTCAAGACACTTTTTGGGTTGAGTCTGGCACGAGCCATGCTTCATCTCTCTTGCACGATCCTCCGGCTATTCCAGCCCGGGTCACAGCGTCCCCCTATCGGGACTTTACATCCAACACCTACCGAAAATCCGACAACCATGGCCAAATACAAACTCGAATATTTGTGGCTCGACGGCTACACCCCAGTCGCGAACCTCCGCGGCAAAACACAAATCAAGGAATTTTCCAGCTTCCCCAAGCTTGAAGAACTCGACTGGTGGGGCTTCGACGGCAGCTCGACGCGCCAGGCAGAGGGCAAAAGCTCCGACTGCATGCTCAAGCCCGTCGCCGTCTTTCCTGACGCCGGCCGCAAAGGCAACTGCGCCATCGTGATGTGTGAAGTTTACATGCCGGACAAAAAGACCCCGCATCCATCCAACACCCGCGCCGGTATCGCTGACGATCCCGGAACCTGGTTCGGCTTCGAGCAGGAATACTTCTTCTGGAAAGATGGTCTGCCCCTCGGCTTCCCCACCGGCGGCTACCCCGCACCCCAGGGCCCATACTACACCGGCGTCGGCTACAACAATGTCGGCAACCTCGCGCGTGAGATCGTGGACGAACACCTCGACCTCTGCCTTGCCGCTGGCATCAACCACGAAGGCATCAACGCCGAAGTGGCCAAAGGCCAGTGGGAATTCCAGATCTTCGGCAAGGGCTCCAAGAAAGCCGCCGACGAAATGTGGGTCGCCCGCTATCTCCTCGCCCGCTTGTGCGAAAAGTATTGTGTGGACATCAACTGGCACTGCAAACCTCTCGGCATGGAACTCGACTGGAACGGCTCCGGCATGCACGCGAACTTCTCCACCACCCACATGCGCGAAGTCGGTGGTGAACCCTACTTCAAGGCTCTCATGGCCGCGTTCGACAAGCACAAAGAAGAGCACATCGCCGTCTACGGTCCGGACAACCATCTGCGACTCACCGGCCTCCACGAGACCCAGTCCATCGACAAGTTCAACTACGGTCTGGCCGACCGCGGCGCTTCCGTGCGCGTGCCTCACAGCTTCGTGAACAACGGCTACAAGGGCTACCTGGAAGACCGCCGTCCGAACTCGCAGGGCGATCCCTACGCCATTGCCGGCCGCATCGTCAAAACGATCCAAACCGTCCCGACAAAGTAATCCTCGTCCGAACGTATCATTCAGCTCTCAACAACGGCGTCATCCTCGCGGGTGACGCCGTTTTGCGTGTTTTTTTTGTCAATCGATTAAACCGACTGCGCGCTGCCATGCAAGGCCCCGCCCACACCGTGACCAACACCTACGAGCCCGACCGCCACGTGCTGGCCAGCAAAAGCAACGCCCTCTTGACCGGCCCGGTCGTGTCTGCGTATGCTTACACCGTGAGCCGAGATGAGTGGGACGAATCGAGACCGACAAGTGCGCAGCGCTTGCCCGTAAGGGGCTTGAGTGCGTGGGGCGCGATCAAGATCAACAATATCGGCCAACGCACGAATGTCGCCACCACAGGCAGTATTCTACAAAGGGACAGGCACTTTGTATTCTGGCACTTTGTATTCTCTTTGTATTCTCGGCTGCGCACGCAGGAAGTTCTGAGGATGGCGGCGGGTTGGAAAACCCGCCGACCTTGACGGGCTCCAAGCCCATCCTCCTATTCAAGCCCGTTCAAGGCGGCTCGCCCAAGCTATTTTGGACAGGAGTGATATTGAGATGCGACCCCAAATTCACCACAAATTCCCCAGGCTCAATTTGAGATTATCTTGGACAGCAGTGATTTCACTGTAAATCTCGATCGCCTGCACTAAGAGATTTTTCCAGGTTTCGTCTCGCCTGAGCCTTGACCACCTTTCTCTTCTCCGCTTCTTCTTCGGCTTGGAGAGTGCCGCAGATCACGACAAATGAAATAAAGATGCCCATGACGAAAATCATCGCGAGGGCACTTAATAAGTAGGTCATATCTGCTTAGTAACTTGATCGATTGTTGAATGCACGAGTGAGGAGCCGACTAATGACGATCTATGTCTAGGAGGACGACGCGAACCCCTACCCAGAAGGCGAGGATGGAGGGAACCCAGATACCGACGTAGAGACCGTAGTCTTGGTTGTAAAAAAACCATAAGCCTACGCTGGCGACGAAGCTGATGAAAGCAGCGATCAGGAAGTAGTAGTCGATTTTGGAAAACATGGCGGGAATTTTCGGTGCGGATTATTATCGGTGAGAACTTTCTGGCTTTGGGGTAGAGAGACCCCCCCGACCATTCGGGAAAATAGGGAGCGCTAGCTTTAGCTTTTAGTCCCCATGCTAAGACTTGTATGGTATATCCGGCTTCAATGCGATAAACAAGGGAATTTGTTGATCTCTGACAATTGTTTGCCGCATAAAAGAATTGCCAGAATGTTGCAAGGCGGGGATTGAACCCTGACACATTTCGGGGAGGGAATCGGCAAGTTGCTGCTGCGTCGGCACCCAGCTTTTTCGGGTGGAGGCGGTGTGGAACCGGGGGGGACCTCGTGGGGTTGTGCGTCGCATTCTCCCTGAGTCCGCCAAGTCGGGTTAGTTTGGGCGCCGGCGCAGCAGCGCCCTGCCGAGTGTCCTTAGGGGCGTGCGCCCCTTGATGATTGAGGAGATTTTTCTGAATTCGGACGCCCTTCCGTTTCTGACTATCTTTTCCTCCCTGATCCTGCACCGGAGACGCGCATAAAAAAGCGGCCTCTTTTCGGAAGCCGCCTTCTTGGATCCTCTGATGCTGCCGGGCTTTACGCGAACACGTCGAGAATCGGCTTGCCCTTGTCGGCCACCACGAACGGGCGCTTGCTGGGCGAGTAGACGACCTGGTTGCGTGCATCCAAGGTTTGACCTGCAAGCCCTCGCGAGCCATACTTGACTCGTCATGAAAAGCCATGCCACCATCGACGCTCGCAGTCTGGCCTTTGGCCGGGCGATTGAGGCGCGCCTGCGTGACGATCCCACGCTGGTGCAGCGGGCACGCAGCACGCTGGCGCGCTGGCTGACGATCTGTTCTCCGCAGGCGCGGTCCGCCTTGCTGGAGTGGAACACCACCCTCAACGGTCCGATCGCCGGCGTGGTGGACCTGCTCACCGACACAAGCGAGCGGGCAGCGCGGTTGCGTCAGTCGAATCCGTTTGCCGGTGTGCTCCCGCAGCGAGAGCGTGCGGCCATCCTCCGGGAATTTGCGGCTTATGATGAGGCATCAACTTGAGCACATCATCCGCGCGTCCGCAGGGAATGCGGACGTGCGTGACATCGTGGTGATTGGCAGCCAGTCAATTCTGGGAAGCCATCCTGATGCTCCGGCGGAACTCACGGTGTCGATGGAAGCGGATGTGTTTCCCAAGGATGCTCCCGAACGCGCCATCCTGATCGACGGTGCGATCGGTGAGCTCTCGCTTTTTCACGAGACCTTCGGCTACTACGCACATGGCGTGGACGAGACGACCGCAGTGCTGCCCGATGGCTGGAAGGAGCGGCTGGTGAAAGTGGCCAATGAGAACACGATGGGCGCGGTGGGCTGGTGCCTTGAAGTTCACGATCTCGCGGTCAGCAAATTGGCGGCAGCGCGAGATAAGGATCTGGCATTCGTCGAAGCGATGCTGCGCAACAAGCTCATCACGAGCGCCACACTCCGCCAGCGACTGGCAGTCACACCCGGCCTGAATTCAGCGGGCAGGGAGACAGCCGAAGCGCGGCTGGCGCTTTGGGATCAGGTTTGATCTCACCACAGCAGCCAGCCTACGCGAACACATCCATGATCGGCTTGCCCTTGTCGGCCACCACGAACGGGCGCTTGCTAGTGTTATGTCGCCGAAATAACTATTTTTTTAAGCCGCCTTGCGCCGCTTCCTGCTCGTGCAACCCGGACTGATTTCCTCAAGCCGTTTGCGGCATCTCTCGATCTTGGCGAGGATGGCTTCGGCCGTGGCCGTCC
>VFKE01000076.1 GCA_009885695.1 Verrucomicrobiota bacterium
CCAGCAGCAGCAGCACGATTGATTTCGTTCAACCGCATGCTTTAGCTTCAGCATCTGCAACACCGACCGGGCGCTCAACTCCTAAATCTGATCCAGCAGATAGCGGATCAAGTCCGTGCTGGTCACCACGCCCACCAGCGTCTTTCCATCGGCATCCACGATGGGCACTGCGTGGAAATCTCCTTTTGACAGCACCTCGGCGGCATCGCGAATGCGCGCGTCCTTCTTCAGGGTGGACGGTGACTTGCTCATGATCTGTTCGATGGTCATGGTGTGATCCAGCGTGGCATCCACGGCGCGTTCATCGGTTCCAAAGGCATCTCCGAAACTGACGCGCAGAACGTCGGAAAAGCTGACAATTCCGAGGAGTTCCTGTCCGTTCACGACCGGCAGATGATGCACGGCACACTCGCGCATCAGCCTGCGGGCCTTGGAAATGGGATCGCCCGGACGCAGCGTGATGGCACCGGAGCTCATGATTCGGGAAATTGGTTCGTTGTGTTTCATGGGTTCACTCTCCACGGCAAGGGCACTCTAAACAGCCTATGGATTGTCCAATGCCCGGCTTATCTTGTTCTCTTTTTGCGTGGGCACGGGCAAGTCCAGCCGTTGACAAACTTTCGGTAAAGTGAGCCCGCGAATGTTTAGCTCTTGTTAAATGAGTAAACTAGCCTTCCGGTTATTGTGAAAATCTCCTGCGCAATTCTTGCGATTGATATGAAACATTTGAACAAACCCTCGGCTAGGGTGACTGTGACCCCGTGACCTCTCGCTTGCTGGCACTGATATTAGCGCTCATCATTGGCAGTCCTGCCTGTTGGTGCTGTGCCCAGTCCGCACCGAGTCCAGAAAAGGTCAAACACGTGTGCTGCGAACAAAGCGCGCCGACAGCACCGCCTAAAAAGAATCCCTGCCCCTGCGACACGAGCATGGTCAAGTGCGAGATGGCGAAGGCCATCGTTGATGTGCCGCCGCCCAGCCTCGTCGTCATGACGCTGGCTCCAGCCTGCGAATTGGAGCTGACTCTGGCACCCTCGGTCATGCTGACCGCCATACATTTCTATGATACCGGCCCGCCGCATGATCGGCTGCCGATCTATCTGCGGCAACACGCGCTGTTACTATGACGCCTGAGCCGCGCCGATGATGCGCGGCTCTGCGGATGTTCGTCCGCGCAGCCAGCACCTACAGGCCAGCGCCGTATCCGACGCCCCCGGCTTGAACGTGCCTTAGTCACCGGCGCAACCCCCACCTATCCCGTAGAATATCATTTTCGGAGCGGGTCCTGCCTGCAACCCGCCACCCGGTTCCTTCCAGCAGGCAATAAAACCAAAACAGAAAACAGAAAACAAAATCAATAATATGAAAACCATCCAACTCGCACTCGCCGCTCTCTCGCTCTTTGCCATGTCAGCCTGCGTCGCCAGCAAAAACATGTGCCAAACCAATGACAAGTGCTGCCAGAGCAAGGGCGCAGATTGCAAAACCTGCTGCGCCGATGCCACCAAAACCTGCACCAAGTCCTGCTGCAAACTCGAGAAGAAGGCGAATTAATTCGGCCCCTCCTCCCGCCGCCGCCTTCACGGGCGGCGGCGGTTTTCCCCAAAAAAAATTAATCCTAACTTTCCACAGTCCCGCACTTCCATGAAAACCACCCTTATCCTTTGCGCCATATTGACCACCGCCTTTTCCATCGCTGCTGACCCGGCTCCAAAACCCTACCCATTGACGACCTGCATCATCTCCGGGGAAAAACTCGGCACGATGGGCAAGCCGCCCGTTTTAGTCGTCGATGGCCAGGAAATCCAATTCTGCTGCAAGAGCTGCATCAAGGATTTCAACAAAGATCCGCAGAAGTATCTCAAAGAGATCGCTGAAAAAGCGAAACCGTAATTTTATTACTATGAACCGAATCCTCATTCCACTTCTCGCAATCGCCATGGCGGTTGCGGGGTGGTTTGCCGCGAAAGAAGACTGGCTCAGTCTGCTTCATCCGACAAAAGCCACCGCCGATTCCGGTGCTCGCAAAATCCTCTACTACCAGAGCGCGATGCACCCCTGGATCAAATCGGACAAGCCCGGCAAATGCACCATCTGCGGCATGAATCTGACGCCGGTTTACGAAGGTGAAAAGGGTTATGCCGCTGAGCCCGGCATCGTGGTGTTGCCTCAGTCCAGCATCACAGTACTCAATGTGCAGACCGTTCCCGTGAAGCGCGCGCCGCTCGTGCGCACTTTGCGTTTCGCGGGAAACATCGATGACGACGACACCAAGCATCGTGTCATTTCTGCCTACGTGCCGGGCCGCATCGAGAAGCTTCATGCGAATTTCGTCGGCATGGAAGTGAAGGCGGGCGATCCGTTGCTGGATATCTACAGTCCAACGCTGCTAACGGCGGAACGCGAATATGTTGGAGTGCTCAAAGGACTCGGCTCCAGTCGCGAATCAGTTAGCGGCGCCCGCGTCCGGCTTCAGCGCATGGGCTTGAGTGACGCGGAAATCGACGCGCTGCCGAAGAAGGCACCGGGCGAGAGTGCGTCGCAATTGCTCGCGCCCATCAGCGGCACCGTCGTGAACAAAATGGTCTACGCCGGGCAATACGTCGAAGAAGGCAAAGCCATGTTGGAACTCGCTGACTTCAGCACCATGTGGCTCATGTTCCGCGCTTATGAACATGATCTGCCGTTCATCAAAATCGGCCAGGAAGTCGAGGCCACCACACCCAGCCTGCCGGGACAAGTGTTGCGCGGCACCGTCACGTTCATCGATCCGAATCTCGAAGAAGCCACGCGCAGCGCGAAGGTGCGCGTCGATCTGCCGAATCCTGATCGCGCGATCAAACATCGTCTTTACACCGAGGCGCGCGTTCGTGCTACGGTGCCAGACGTGTTGCAAATTCCCCGGCTCGCAGTACTTTCTCCCGGTGGTAATCCCGTGGTCTACACTGATGCCGGTGGCGGCGCTTATGAGCGACGCGCAGTGAAACTTGGCCGTCTGGGTGACGATGCTTGGGAGGTGACATCTGGATTGAGCGAAGACGATAAGGTCGTCGTCGCGGGCAATCTGCTGATCGACTCACAGTCACAACTCAACGACAACAGCGCCGCACCCGCGCCTGCAGTTCCTGAACCCGCAGCGCCGAAGAAGACCGATGCCACTCCTGTGAAAGCATGGCCTCTCGCGACTTGTCCGGTCACGAATGAAGAACTCGGCTCGATGGGCGCACCGGTCGTGTTCGTCTTCGACGGTCAGCAGGTGAAGCTCTGCTGCAAAGTTTGCAAACCGAAGTTCGACGCTGAGCCACAGAAATTTCTCGCGATTCTCAACATCACGAAACCATGATCCAGCGGCTCATCCACTTTGCGTTGCAGAACCGCTTTCTCGTTCTCTGCCTCGCCCTGCTGCTCACAGCCTGGGGTGTGAAAAGCGTTTATGAAACGCCGGTGGATGCCATTCCCGACTTGAGTGAAAATCAAGTCATCGTCTTCGCCGACTGGTCAGGTCGCTCGCCGCAGGAGGTCGAGGATCAGGTGACGTATCCGCTCTCCGTGAATCTCCAGGGACTCGCCGGGGTGAAGACTGTGCGCGCGAATTCCATGTTCGGGTTTTCGCTCATCACCGTGATCTTTGAGGACAAGATCGATAATTATTTTGCGCGTTCGCGAGTGCTGGAGCGGCTGAGTTACATCAGCTCGCTCTTGCCAGAAGGCGTGCGCCCGCAGCTCGGCCCGGATGCCACGGGGCTCGGCTGGGTTTATCAATACTATCTTCAAGTCGATCCCAAACTCGCACCGCAGGGCGGCTATGATCTCGGCCAGCTTCGCGCCGTGCAGGATTGGTTTGTTCGTTACCAGCTCAATGCCGTGCAGGGCGTCGCCGAAGTCGCCAGCATCGGCGGCTTCGTGAAGCAGTATCAAATCGATGTCAGCTCCGAGAAGATGCGCAGCGTCGGCGTGATGCTCAGCGAAGTGCTCGAAGCCGTGAAGCAGGGCAACATGAACGTTGGCGGCAAGGTCGCCGAAGAGAACGGCATGGAGTTCGTCGTGCGCGGCATCGGACTTGTGAAATCCACCGCAGATCTGGAAAACATTTCCGTGAAGGTAAAGGATGGCGTGCCGGTCTATCTGCGCGACCTCGCCACCATCACGCTCGGTGGCGACTTCCGGCGCGGTGCGCTCGACGTGGATGGTCACGAAAAAGTCGGCGGCGTGGTCGTGATGCGCACCGGCGAGAACGCCATGAACGTCATCAAGCGCGTCAAAGCGAAAATCGCCGACATCTCGCGCAGCCTGCCGCCCGGCGTCAGCATCAAGTCCTTCTATGATCGCAGCGAACTGATCGATCGCACCATCGACACCTTGAAGCACGCGCTCTGGGAAGAAGCACTGCTGGTCACGCTGGCCCACATCATTTTTCTGTTTCACTTCCGCAGCATCTTCATCGTCACACTGCCGCTGCCAGCCAGCATTTTGATCTCGTTCATCCTGATGAATGCCTTCGGCATCAGCTCGAACATCATGTCGCTGTCCGGAATCGCCATCGCCATCGGCGTGCTGGTCGACGCGGGCATCGTCATGACGGAAAATGTCATCCGTCACTGCGAGCGCGCGGAACAAAAGAAGGGCGGACGACTCAATGCGCAGGAAACATGGGATGAAACCCTCAACGCCGCGAAGCAAGTGGGCCGACCCATCTTCTTCGCGATGACCATCATCATCCTCGCATTCGTTCCCGTATTTATGTATGGCGGGCAAGCCGGAAAACTTTTCCATCCGCTGGCCTACGCCAAAACATTTGCCCTCGTCGGAGCCACTCTGCTTTCCGTGACGCTCGTGCCCGTGCTCTGCTCGTTGCTGGTGCGCGGCCCCTTTCATAGCGAGGGCGATAACTGGGTGATGAAGTTCCTCCTTCGGCTCTATGATCCAGTGCTGCGCTGGGCCATCCGCCATCCCGCGCCGGTGCTCATCGCTGCGGCGCTGTTGTTAGCATCCGCGCTGACCATCGCGTTTGGTTTGCCGGAAGCCGTCACCAAACGTGTCAACGATGCCGGCTGGCCGAAACTGGCGCACAATTTACGCGGCTTCGGCAGCGAGTTCATGCCCACGCTTGAAGAGGGCAGTCTGCTCTACATGCCCGTGCTGCTGCCCAGCACCGCGCTCGGTGAAGTGAAGCGCATCATGTCCTGGCAGGACGAAGTGTTGAAGCAGTCGCATGAAGTCGAGAGCGTAGCCGGCAAGCTGGGTCGCAGCGAAACGGCCACTGATCCAGCACCCGTCGAGATGATCGAAACCACGATCATGCTCAAACCAAAATCACAGTGGCGCAGCGGCATGACGAAAGAAAAACTCATCGCCGATTTCACCGAGAAAATGACCGCGCTGCCGGGATATGTGCCAGGCTTTCTCCAGCCCATCGAGAACCGCATCCTGATGATCTCCACCGGCATTCGCGCGCAGGTCGGTGTAAAAATTCTCGGCGATGACCTCGACCAGATGCAGCAACTCGCCTTCGACGTGGAAAAGATTGTCCGTGATGTGCCCGGTGCCACGGGTGTTGCGCCCTCGCGGGTGCAGGGGAAACCTTATTTGGAAATCACGCCGGATCGCGCAGCTATCGCGCGCTTCGGATTGAAGCTGAGTGATCTCATGGACATTATCGAGACCGGCATCGGCGGCAAGAATGTCTCCACCACCATCATGGGCCGCGAGCGCTTTCCCATTCAAGTGCGCCTCGAACGGCAGGAGCGCGATGACATCGAGAATCTCACACGCCTGCTCATCAACGCAGCCGATGGCAAAACCGTGCCGCTGGGCCAGGTCGCCACAATCAAACGCGTCATCGGCCCCAGTGAAATCGCCAGCGAGAACGGACGGCTCCGCACCTTCGTCCAAGCGAACGTGCAAGGCCGCGACCTCGGCAGTTTCGTCGAAGAAGTGCGTCAGCGCGTCAAAGACGGCATCACGCTGCCACTGGGTGTGACCATCGAATACAGCGGGCAATACGAACAGTTGCTCGAGAGCAACCACACATTGAAGTTCATGTTTCCCGTGGTGCTGCTCACCATTTTTCTGCTGCTCTGCCTTGTCTATCACAGCGCCCTCGAAGCCGCACACGTCATTCTCGCGGTGCCCTTCGCCCTGAGCGGCGGCGTGTTTCTACAATGGTTGCTGGGTTACAACTTTAGTGTCGCCGTATGGGTCGGCTACATCAGCCTCTTCGGCATCGCGATCCAGACCGGCATCGTCATGGTCGTGTATCTCGAAGAAATGTGGGACAAGAAGAAGCGCGATCTCGCGGAACAGGGGCGCAAACCAGACGGGAACGATTTATTGAATGCCGTGCAGGACGGTGCCCGCCTGCGCCTGCGGCCGAAGGTGATGACCGTGGCCACGACCGTGGCCAGCCTCCTGCCCATCATGTGGAGCGACCGCGCCGGCAGCGAGGTCATGAAGCCGCTGGCTGCGCCGGTCATCGGCGGGATGCTCAGCAGCCTCGTGCATATCCTTGTGGTCACCCCGGTCATTTTTGCCTGGTTGAGGCGGCGTGAAATCAGTGATGAAGCTGAAGCAAAATGATGCGCTGAGCGCCCATCAATTGCTCATCCGGAAAGGTGGCGGATCGCGGCGCTCACGCCAAACTCGGCTTCAGGCTATTGGCTATCCGCATTATACTTTTGGCTCCGGTTTAGATTTGTTGTTGAAATTGATTCACGGACAAGATGCCGGTGCTCGTGTGCGGATACAAAAAACACCCCGAGTTTCCCCGGGGTGTCTCTTGTTTAACTTCGACGGCTTGCCAAAGGTTCAGGAGACGCGTGAAAAAGGAAAAAGGGGTCAGGGTTGAATGGCACTAACTTAAGCATCATTATGCGGCCTTGGCACGGTGTTTTGGCGGGGCTGGTTCGCGGCGAATTTCGGCGCGCGGTCGCGTGAGCAATGAATACGAGTCCCGTCGCCGTTTCACCAGCCGCGGCTCGTAGCGACCGGGCCGTGACGGCACCACATCGTTGGCAATGTCTTCGAGCATTTGGGTGTAACATTTGGCGACTTGCTTGCGATTCTCATTGC
>VFKE01000210.1 GCA_009885695.1 Verrucomicrobiota bacterium
CTAAACTTGCCTGCGAAAGCTCACGCGCTACAAGGTGTTTCTTTACCAAGTGTCAGTGCATTTTTAGCTTGACGCACTTTTTCAGAGAAGGATTAAGCCTTGAAAGGAAAGTCGATGGCTGATGGCTGATAGTCCATAGCCTGAAAAGCATGCACTTGCGTGCTTTTCAAGCACTCACCCGGAAGGTGACAGATCACGCCTCACACGCTCAGTTCAGCATCAGGCTATTAGCAATCGACTATCCGCTATCAGCTCCGTTTTTAGCAGACAATCCACGGCGTGCAGGATGCAGAACGGAGAGTAACTCCAGTCAAGTTAGTCGGGAGGTTAAGTGGAGCCTTGGCGCTTGCGGAGAACGAGGACGCAGTATCACAGGCATTCGCTGGGGATTTTGCGATCAGGCTGCAAAGCAATTCTCAATTCTCAACCGATCGACCGAGACTGTTTGAGTATTTTCTCAAACTTGGCACGCCCGCTGCTTTTACCCACTCTGTCGTTCAGGCTTGGTTCTGGTTGCTTCATGCAGCCGTGCCGGCTGGCATCGTGAAGTCAAACCAACACCCAACTATGATCCGCAAGAACATCCTCAATAAAATACCGTTAGCGGCCCTGGCCATCTCCCTCCTCGTGTGGGCCGGAACCTCGCCTGCGCAGACCCCCGAACCCGCCGCACCAGTAGTGGTTGCACCCGCCACCGATCCGGTGCCCGTGCCTGCGCCGGCAACACCTGCACCAGTTGCCGCGCCTGCCGCAGTCGCAGCCGCACCAGTCGCAGCCGCACCAGTCGCCGTTGCCCCCGCTCCCGCAGCGGTCGCACCAGCCGCTGATCCAGCAGCCGCCCCCGCAAAACCTGAACCTTCTCTGGAACAGCGCATTGGCTCGCTTGAAGCCTACATCAACAATACGGATCCGACCGCGCCGCTCAAAACCGCCAAGGACAAGGACGGCGTTCTCAGCATCCCCGAAGGTCTGACCACACCCACATCGGCCGTCGCCGGCCCGGGTCACAATGCCTGGATGATGACTTCAACCGCACTCGTGTTGTTCATGACATTGCCCGGTCTGTTTCTGTTCTACGGCGGTCTGGTCCGTAAAAAGAATGTGCTTTCAGTGATCGCCCAATGTTTCGGCATCGCTGGCCTCGTCACCATCCTCTGGGTAGTCTGCGGATACAGCATCGTCTTTGCTGATGGTGTCGACATCATCCCCGGCTGGTTCGGCAACATGAAGTTCATGTGGTTCAATGGCGTCGATTCCGCCCCGAACACCAACTACTCCTACTGGGTTTCGCAGAATGTGTTCTCCATGTATCAGCTCATGTTCGCTATCATCACTCCCGCACTGATCATCGGTGCCATCGCCGAGCGCATGAAATTTTCCGCGATCATCCTGTTCGTCACCGCGTGGATGTTCGTCGTTTACTTCCCGCTTGCCCACGCCGTCTGGGGCATCAATGGTTTTATGAACGGTGTTTGGAACGCCAACGCCACCATCAAGGCCATCGACTTCGCGGGCGGCACCGTCGTTCACATGAGTTCCGGCTGGAGCGCCTTGATTCTTTGCATGATGCTCGGCAAACGCCAGGGCTTCGGCAAACAACCGATGGCTCCGCACAGCATGGTGCTCTGCGCCGTCGGCACCGGTATGCTCTGGGTCGGCTGGTATGGTTTCAACGCCGGTTCCGCCCTCGCAGCGGACGGTGTCGCCGCCAACGCCTTCATGACCACCACCATTGCGACTGCGGTTGCCTGCTTTGTCTGGCCCTTGCTGGAATACATCAAAGGCGGCAAACCTTCCATCCTCGGTTTCTGCTCCGGCGCAGTTGCCGGACTCGTGGTCGTCACCCCTGCTTGCGGATTCATCACCGCCCACGGCGCTCTCGTTATCGGTGTAGCCGCAGCAGTAGTTCCCTATCTCTTCTGCACCGTCGTGAAGAAGATGTTCGGTTACGATGATGCCCTGGACACCTTCGGCGTCCATGCCGTCGGCGGCACCCTCGGCGCGCTCCTCACCGGAGTCCTCGCTCGCAACGGCCCCAATGCCAATCTCGCCACCAATCTCAAGGACTTTGTGACAGGCTCCTACACGCAGCCTCTCCTGTTCGAACAGATCAAAGCCATCGGCATCACCATCGCCATCGCCGTATCCGCCACCCTCGTCATCGGATTCGTCGTCAAAATGATCGTCGGCCTCCGCGTGAGCCCCGAAGTCGAAGACGCAGGTCTCGACACCACGGAGCACGGAGAAGCCGGTTACGAAATGTAATTCCTAATCAGGCCTGAACGCCCGATTAAAACCAACGCCGGGGAGTTCACGCTCTCCGGCGTTTTTTGTGCCCATGACACGCATTCAGGAACCACTGATCTAATCCGCAGATTTCGCAGATACACGCGGAAGAAACACAGCCTTCATCTGCGTAATCTGTGAAATCTGCGGATAACTGTTCGGTGATTGGAATCATTCAGCGCTTTCTTCAAGCTCAAAAGAACTTGCGAGATGCCAGCGTCGCGGCTTTCTTCCCAGTTCGCAGAAGACAACAAGGACAGGTGGCAGAGTGGTCTATCGCGCACGCTTGGAAAGCGTGTGTGCCTTTATCGGCACCGAGGGTTCGAATCCCTCCCTGTCCGCCACCACCAAGAGCAACGAATGAAGCACGTCACATTCATGCTTTTTACTTCTTTCGTTTCTTTCCGGAATTCAATTTCGTCTTCCAAGATAAAACACGAACCGTTCGATGCTCGCTCGGTCGCCAGCCGATCCATTTCTTAAAGGTCGTCGAGAATACAAACGGATTCTTGTAGCCCACTCGTGAGGCGATCGTCGCGATTTTCTCATCGGTGCCCGCGAGCAATTCCGCCGCGTGCCGCATCCTCAAATAGGTAACTTGCTGCATCGGCGAACGCCCGAGCTGCCGGGTGCAAAGACGCCGCAAATGCTCCCCGCTCATGTGCGCCGCCGTGGCCAGTCCATCGAGCGTCCATTCTGCATCCAGACGGATCGCAACTTTCTCCAGCACCACCGAGAGCCGCCGATCCATCTGCCAGGGCTGGGCAAAACGAAGCACATAACTTTGTATGAGTTCGATCCATTGATACACTGCCGCAGGCAGGGACTCGCCAAGGCATTCCCCGTGCAGACCAGTGACCGCCGCCCCCAGCGGGCCGCCGTCAAACTGCGCCATCACTGGCGAACCCGCGCGTGCGACCGGTCGTTTCTCCGGCACCGCCTGATAGCGCACCCACACAAATTTCCATGTCCTGCCCTTCACCGCGTGAAAAGCATGAAGCATGTGCGGCGGCAGCAAGCATGCCGTCCCCGCCTTGCAGACCCGCCAGCGGCCATCCACCAGCATTCTCCCCTCCCCTCCAAGACACGCCATGAAAAATGCCCCGCTCTGTTTCAACCGCACAATCTCATAAGGTGCCTGAGCTTCACGCACTCCGATGTGCGCGATGCGATGCCGCGACAGTGCGCCGCAGACCGGTTGGCCCTGGATCCAGTCCCGCTTGTCGGAATCATCCGCCCGCACCACGATCTGCCGCGTGCGATGACCCAGAATGTCCGTTTCAGATAGGCGTCTGGTTTTCACACTCCAATTCACCCTAAAATATCTCCCAGCGCAATGTGGATTTTGAATAGGTCATTGTGCTTCGCGAAAGCGCGTGACTCGCAAAATTTGCATCACCTGCTTCGTTTCAATCAACCCGCAACATCACTGCCCGCCATGCCCAACCCCTGGACCGGAAAAGGAAACCCCTACACGCGCGAGGAAGTGCGCGAACGCCTTCACGCCACGCTCAGAAAAGGCGATGCCATCATCGCTGCGGGAGCGGGCACCGGCATCAGCGCCAAGTTCATCGAGAAGGGCGGCGCGGATCTGATCATCATTTACAACTCCGGCCGCTTCCGCATGATGGGCCACGGCTCCACCTGCGGCCTCATGGCCTACGGCGATGCTAATGCCATCGCGATGGAAATCGGCGAATACGAAGTGCTGCCAGTGGTCGAGGACGTGCCCGTCATCTGCGGCGTCCATGCCACCGACCCGCGCCGCCGCATGTGGCACTGGCTGGGACGAGTAAAGGAAATGGGTTTCTCCGGCGTGAATAATTTCCCTACTCACACCATCGTGGACGGCCACTTTCGCGGAGTGCTGGAGGAAACAGGCATGGGCGTGCAAAAGGAATTCGAGATGATCGCGCTGGCGCGAAAGATGGATTTGTTCAGCGTCGTCTATGTCGCCACTCCGGAAGAAGCCATCGAAATGGCGAAAGCCGGAGCCGACGCCATCATCGCCCACGTTGGCACGACAGTGGGCGGCAGCATCGGTGTCACCAGCGCCGTCGTCAGTTGGGATCACACCATCAAGCGCACACAGGAAATCATTGATGCCGCGAACACCGTTCGGAAAGATATTTTCTTCCTCGCCCACGGCGGCCCGATCAACACGCCCGAAGACGCCGACCGCGTGATCAAAGCAACGGACGCCGTCGGCTTCGTCGGCGCAAGCAGTCTTGAACGAATGGGAGTGGAGGAATCTCTGACGAATCTCACGCGCAAGTTCAAAACTCTCAAAGCACCTGCCGCAGCAAAATTCACCGCCTGAACCGCCATGAAACCTGAAGACCGTTACTTCGTAAAGACTGCGGAAGCGCTCCGCGAGTCGAGTCCCTGGACCCACAACGAATGGTTCTGCCGCCCCGATGTTGTCGGAGCGGACAAGCTGTTGCTCGTGCGCGCGACCGTGGATTCCATGCATTGCCATCCATTCCACACTCATCCGCACCGGGAGGAACTCATCTATGTCATTGAGGGCCGCGCAGAGCAATGGGTCGGAACCGAATGCCGCACCCTCGGCGCAGGCGATGTAGCGCACATTCCCGCCGGGATGGTTCACGCCACCTACAACCCGCATCAGGAGCAGCTGGTTATTCTCGCCATCCTCTCGCCCGCCAAGCTGCCGGATGATCTCGCCGCCGTGCCTGATCCGCAGGATGTGTCCACGCAGGAACCGTGGGCTTCGCTTCGCGAAGGTATGACTGACTGCAAAACACTTTCCTAATTTTTAACACAAGCCTGTCTCCGCCATGAAACACCTCCTCGCCTTTCTGTTCATTGTTTCATCCCTTATCCTTCATCCCTCATCCTTTGCGGCCTCACCGCTGCGCGTTCACATTCACAGCGGCCCCAAGACCCACGGCCCCGGCGCGCATGATCATCCATCCTTCCTCAAGGACTGGGCGACCCTCTTGAACGAACGCGGTGCCCAAGCTTCCGGCGGCGATAATTTTCCCACCAAAGAGCAACTAGCGAAAACCGACGTGCTCGTCATCCATCGCGCTGGCGGCGGCAACTTCACGCCGGAAGAAAAAGTGCTGCTTGATGATTACACCAAGCGCGGCGGCGGCTTCGTCGTGATTCATGCAGGCTCCGTGTCCGACACCCCGGAAGGCACGGAATACTACAAACAACTCATCGGCGGTTCTTGGAAACGACCCGATACCAAGTTCCTCGAAGGCCCGATGAACCTCTACTTCACCGATCGCGAGAACCCGATCACCAAGGACTGCTCGAACTTCGAGATGGAAGACGAAATCTATTACGACATGGATTTGTCGCCGGACATCCATGTGCTCGCTGCCGCTTACACGCCGAAACCACGAGACACTCGCAATGAAAAGACCGCCAAGAAAACCGCTGAACTTACCGCTGGCGGCAAGAAGGTCAGTGTCTACGACATCCAGCCGCAGGTCTGGACTTATGAGCGTAGCGCGGGCGTCTCGCCCGTGCCCGATACCAAGCACGGGCAAGATGCCCGCGCTCCCCTCACCTACCGCGCCTTCGTCTGCATCCCCGGCCACTACTATAAAAACTTCTCTCATCCCGTGATGCACGCGCTCATCCTTCGCGGCGTCGCCTGGGCGGGCAAACGTGCGAACATCGACGAACTCCTCAAACCCGCCGAACTCGACGACAACCTCCGCTACGTCGAAGGCGGCCCCACCCACCCCAGCAAGGCCGCAGAAAAACTCGAAGTGCATCCCGAGTTCAACATCTCCATTGTCGCATCCGAACCGCTCGTGAACAAAGTCATGAACGTGGACTGGGACGAGAAAGGCCGCTTGTGGGTCTGCGAGACTCCGGAGTATCCCAACGGCCGCCGGAAGCCGAACACAGAACTCTGGAAAGAAAGCGGCTCGGTCATCAAGGAAAACATTGAGCAGCGCGATCCCATCGACCGCATCTCGTGGCTCGAAGACACGAACGGAGACGGCATCATGGACAAGAAGCACGTCTTCGCCGACAAGCTCGAACTCGTCACCAGCTTCGTCTTCTACAAGAACGGTGTCATCGCCACCTCCGCGCCGGACATCTGGTATCTCGAAGATACGACAGGCAAAGGCATCTGTGACAAACGCACGAAACTCTACACTGGCCTCGGCAATGGCGACACTCACGCCGTCATCAACAACGCCCGCTGGGGGCTCGACGGCTGGGTTTACGCCACACTCGGCTACAGCGCGGGCCATCCGACTTCACCGGACGGCACTAAAGATTTCGGCTCCCTCACCGCCGGCGTCGTCCGTTTCAAGCCCGACGGCAGTGCCTTCGAACAATACTCTTCCAAAAGCAGCAACACCTGGGGCCTGTGCATGACTTGGGACGGTCAGTGCTTCTTCACCCAGCCCACCTGCGGCGATGTCCTCATGCACGTCGTCCTGCCCGAGTCCGTGCTCGCCAAGGGAAAGATCCCCGGCACCAACAGTTACAACGTCCTCATCAAAGGCGAAAAAACATTTTCCCTCATGAAGTGGGAAGAACAAGCCTATGTGCAGATCGATCAAGTGGGCCGATACACCGCCGCCGCCGGTTGCGCCATTTACGAAGGCGGTGCCTGGCCGGACAAATGGAACTACAGCTACTTCACCACCGAGCCCACCATCAACATCGTCAGCCATCGCTTCGTCACACCCGACGGCGTCACCTACAAATCAGCGAAAGAAAAAGGCCGCGAAGAAACCGAGTTCATCCGCAGCAAAGATTTGTGGTTCCGTCCCATTGAAACAAGAATCGGCCCCGATGGCGCGCTCTACGTCGTGGACTTTTATAACCAGGCCGTGATCCACAACGACACCCGAGGCCCGCAGCACGGCCCCGCCAGCGCCGCCGTCCGCCCCGACCGCGACCATTACTTCTCCCGCATCTGGCGCGTGCAGCACAAGGATGCAAAAAAACTGGAGGTGCCGGTTTTGGATAAGAACGACAAATCGGGACAGCAAGCAGCGATCAAGACAAGTCCGAATGCACACGTGAAACAAACTGCTTTCCGATTACTCGCTGAAAACTCAAAACCCGTCGAGCCGAAGGCAATTTCAACAAACGACAGCCAACCCATAAAAACCAATTCACCCGGGTCGAATGCCTACCAACTTTATCTCACAACGAGCACCCAACTCCAGCTTGGTGCGCCGAAATACACAGATTATGAATTGGCAAAATTTCAGAAGGGTTACAAAAAAGCGCTAACTACTTTTCTAAACAGCAGCGATAACTGGACCCGCTCCGCCATTGTGGCTGCAGCAGCCGGTCAGTCCCATTACAGCATCGGAGGGGGCATAGCGATTTGTCTGCAGCACCCCGAAAGCAGCAAGCTCGGTCCGCTGGTGTCAGCTCTGGCTGCTGCCAGCATGCTTGAATCAGACCCAGCCGACCTGATCTACGCTTGCGCCGCCGCACCATCCAGCGCGGATGATTTGAAGAAAATCATCCTCGAAGGTATCGCCAAACAATCCCAAACGGCACTCAATATTGACTCCACGGTCGCCGATGCCCTGAAAAAACTCCTCGCCAATCCCGCCACCGCCGGAGCCACGCTCCCGCTCGTCGCGAAGTGGGACACGAAAGGTGTGCTAGCCGACTCGATGAAGTCCGAGCTTGCGAAACTCAGCACCATACTGGCCGATGCCAAAGCCCCCATCGCCGAACGCATTAATGACGCCCGTGCGCTCATCAGTGTCGGAGGCGATGCTCTGCGCAATGTAGTCCCGCCTTTAGGCGGTCAGGACACGCCCGCCGAACTCCAATCCGCCATCATCTCCGCCCTCGGCGAAACCGGCCACGCAGAAATGCTCGTCACGAATTATGACCGCCTGAAGGCGGGACTACAAACAAGCGCCTTCGATCAAATCCTCAAACGCTCGGAAGCCACGCAAGCACTCCTGACTGCCATCAGTGAAGGAAGGATCAAAGCATCCACCCTCAGCCCTTCCGACGTCGCGCGCTTGCGCACGCATCCTAATAAACAAATCGCCACCATGGCGAGCAAAATGCTCGACAAGCTCATCAGCCCCACGAGTAAAGAAAAAAACAAACTCCTCGCCACATTCACGCCTGAAGTGGAGAAGCCAGGCGGTAACGCAGAAAAAGGCAAACTCATCTTCACCGCGACCTGCGCCGTCTGCCATCAGTTCAGTGAAGGGAGCGCGGGCGTCTCGCCCGTGCTTGGAAATTCAGCAGGCACGGGCAAGATGCCCGCGCTCCCTTCAGTAAAGGCCGGCCCCATCCTCGATGGCATGGGCGCGCATCCTCCCGCCGACCTGCTCGTGGCCGTGCTCGATCCGAACCGCGAGGTGGATCCATCATTCTTCGCCTGGAACATCACGAAGAAGAACGGCGAATTTCTCGCCGGTGTCATCACCCAGGAAAACACCGCCTCGCTCCAACTCCGCAACCAGGCAGGCACGTTCGAGATCCGCAAAGACGAAATCGCCAAGCGCGAGAATACCCAGCGCTCCCTTATGCCCGAAGGCTTGGAAGCACTCGGCGCAGAGAACCTCCGAGACCTCATGGCCTACATCAACGCCAGCGAAACGCGCTTCCGTATCGTGAACCTTGCGGGCGTATTCACCGCAGACACCCGGCGCGGCTTGTTCGCCAATGAAGAAGCCGCGAACGACACCGTGCACTTCAGCAAATTCGGCAACATCACCGCCGAAGGCGTGCCCTACTTCATCCAAGACCCAGCCAAGAGCTCGACCGGCGCGAACGTGATCGTGCTCAAGGGCGGCAACGGCAAGAATGCCGCGCAGCATTTCCCTCAGCGTGTCGAGATCGCGATGAACACTCCCGCCAAGCGATTGCATTTCCTGAGCGGCATCGCTGGCTGGGGTTATCCGGCGACTGCCGACCATCGTCCCGCGATGAAGGTAACGATCATGCACGCCGATGGCCAGACCGAGATCGCAGAGTTGAAAAATGGTGAAGCCTTCGCCGATTACAACCGGGTCATCGACGTGCCCGGCAGCGAAAATGTCGAAGGCATCGTGAGTAAAGGCCAATTGCGACGCATCACGCTGCCGGTGAAGAACACTTCACCCATCACGAAGCTCATTCTCGAAAGCTATGACAATGGTGTCGCCCCCGTGGTCTGCGCGATCACCGCCGACCTAGAGGGGAGCGCGGGCACTCCTGCCCGCAATCAAAACAATAATGGCGGCGAAGCCGCGAAAATAAATGAAGCGGACAAGTTGCGAAGCCGCGAAGCGAATGTCCGCGCTACCGAAGATGCAGCTCCCGTCACATGGGAACCCGGCAAGACCAAAGTCCTCATCATCAGCGGCGGCAGCTCGCACAACTTCGCCAAGTTCTTTGGCGAAACCGACAGCGCCACTCTCAGGGCCGCCGGCTTCTCGGTGCACTACACAGAAGACCGCGATCAAGCCGCAGCCGAACTGAAAAATGCAGACGTCGCCATCATCAGCACGAACAAGAAAGGCTTCGACACCGCTGAATACCGCAAGGCGCTGATGACCTTCGCCGACAGCGGCAGGGGCGTCATCATGCTTCATCCCGGCACCTGGTATGGATTCGAGCAGTGGCCTGAGTTGAACGCCAAGATTGTCGGCGGCGGTGCACGTGGACACGATGCCATCGATAAATTCACCGTGTCCGTCTTGAAGAAAGATCACCCCGTGATGAAAGGTGTGCCGGATAGCTTCACCGTCGAGGACGAGCTTTATCACATCAACGCCGAGTCAGACAAGATCCCGGCAGGCACCGCACCCATCGAAGTGCTCGCGCAAACCTCACCGAGCAAGAAATACAAAGCCCCGCACGCCAGCGTGTGGGTGACGAAGAACGACAAGGCCATGATCGTCGGCATCGCCATCGGTCACGATGAGCGCGTGCATAATCTAGAACCATATCAGAAGATCCTCATCAACGCCGTGAAGTGGGCCAATAAGTAGTCCGCCTGTCCTCAGGCGGCTCATTTCAATCTATACCAATCACCGCCTGAGGACAGGCGGACTACACTGAACAACGATAATGTTCATACTCACCTTCGTGAAGCCGCGCCTTCACCGGGTTATTTGCGATGTATTTCTGATAATGCTCAAACTCCGCAGCGCTTCGCACAATATGATCGTAACTCTCACCCTGCCAAAAATGACCGCGACGGCCCAGCAGCCGGTTAATCTCCCGAGCAGTGAATTTCTTCCAAGAGTAACATTGGTCCTTCAGCCGGTTCTCCCCTGTAAACTGGACAAGCACATGCACATGATTCGGCATGATGACGAAGTCACCGAGTTCATACCGCTCGCCAGCGAAGAACTGAAGCGATGCCTCAACAATCCGACGAACCGCCATCTGCTTGAGATGACATTCTCCATGTCCTGTATCAAGCAACTCGTGAAAGCGGCGTGAAAACTCGCGATGAAACTCAGCGCGGTCTTTCTCCGGCAGAGTTCCTAATTGCTGGTGCCATTCCTCATTTTCAGAATTGATCTGATGTCGTCGCAGCCAAGCATCGCGTATGAATGTGTAGTCATCAAGCACCGCTGCCGGTAGTGAATCCGCCGTGCGGAAAGTAATGAAATAGCAAACGTCCGGCTGCTCCCAATGCGGCAGATCGCGCCGCGTTACGTCCGTTTCGGCATCAGGATCGAAGAAACGGAACATGATAAGTAGTCCGACTATCCCCAATCGGTTTCAATTTATATTTCGATGTAGTCCACCTGTCCTCAGGCGGTTTTATATTATTTTCATGAGCCGCCTGAGGACAGGCGGACTACATCACTCAATCCGCGTCAATCCCAAGACGCGTGCAGTTTCTTTGCTGCCTCACGCAATCGCTTGTCCCGCGTCCACAGCGGCACAGAATGAATAAGCGAGCTCGCGAGGAGCTGGATGTCATTCCAACCGATGCCCTTGCCAAAGAGCCGCTGGTTCTCGATCAGTGCCAGCGCTTCCAACTCGGTCGCGGACGGCACACGAACCATTTTCCGAAGGTGCTGCATCGTGTTCGTGCGATCAGGCAGATTGCCCGTCGCCAGCTCACCGATCACGATCCAGTGCGAAAGCACCTCCCCGCGCCAGAGAAGGTGCCCCAATTCATGACCTTCCGCTCGGAGGTGATCAATCCAGATGCTTGTGTCTGCGAGAACCATATTTCACGGCCACATCTGCGGCTTTCATCATTTCATCCACATTTCTCCTGGGAGCCACAGAGAAATCCGGCCTGGCACCGCCGAGCTTGGCGAGCCTCTTGGCGGATTCCCTGCTGATCAATGCCTCCAAGCCCATGTGCAAGAGCTTGGTCTTTTCCTCGATGCCGGTCAATTTGCCGGCTTCAGCCAACAAATCATCGTCCAAGATTAAGGTAGTTCTCATGCAGATAAGTATGCATGATTTGATGCGTATTGCAATATCTATTTTTCAAGCCACACCCCGCCACTAGGATTATGTAGTCCGCCTGTCCTCAGGCGGCTCATTAAAAAAAACGCCTGAGGACAGGCGGACTATGTCACCCTGCCACCACTGCCGCCCGCGCATCTTCCAGCCCGATGCCGCTCTTCTCCAGATAGTAATCGTAGTCTCCCACATAAGGCGTGACCTTGCCTTCGTTGATGTGCAGAACCTTGGTCGCGAGTGACCTGATGAAGTGCACGTCGTGACTAATGAACACCAGCGTGCCCTCAAACCGTTGCAGCGCGAGCAGTAGGCCTTCAATGCTCCAAATGTCCAGATGCGTCGTGGGCTCATCCATCAAGAGGATGTTCGGCGGATCGACCAAAAACTTCACCAGGTTCACCCGGCTCTTTTCACCGCCGCTGAGCACGCGGCATTTCTTGAAGACGTCTTCCTTCTTGAAAAGGAATGATCCAAGGATGGCCCGGACATCGTCATCGCGCAGCAAGGGCGCGCAATCCCTGACCTCTTCCAGAATGCTCTTGTCCGGATCGAGCGTGTCTCCGCGATGCTGCGAGAAATAACCGAGCTTGGCATTGGTGCCGAGCCGGCGCTCGCCCTTCTGAAACGGCACCACGCCAGCCATGATTTTGAGCAACGTGGATTTACCTGCGCCGTTGGGCCCGATCAACACCGTGCGTTCACCGCGCTCGACATCGAGATCGAGATTCTCATATACTTTCTTCTCACCGTAAGCCTGGTGAATGCCCGTCAACCCGATAACGCGCTGACCGCTGCGCTGCGGCTGGGGAAAGTTGAAGCGGAAAGCTTTTCGCAGAGGCCTCGGCTTGTCGAGCTTGTCCATCTTAGCGATCTGCTTCTCGCGACTCTGCGCCTGCGCCGCTTTTGAAGCGACGGACCGGAAGCGATCCACGAACTCCTGCATGTGCTCGATCTCGCGCTGCTGGTTCTTGTAGGCCTGCATGGCCTGCTCGTGCTTCTCTTCGCGTTGCCGGAGGTAATCACTGAAATTTCCCATGTAGGCCGTGAGCTGGCCGTCATCGACTTCATAGACATTGCTGATCAGCTCATCCATGAAATCGCGGTCATGGGAAATGAGCAGGATCGCGCCCGGATAGTTCTTCAAGTAATTGCGGAACCACATCAACGCCATCAGATCGAGGTGGTTCGTCGGCTCATCGAGCAGCAGCAAATCAGGCTCCACCACCAGTAGTCTAGCCAGATGAGCGCGCATGACCCAGCCGCCACTGAACTCGCGTGCGGCACGATCGAAGTCCGCCTCCTTGAAACCGATGCCGCGCAAAATCTTCTTCGCTTTGGCCTCGGCCTGCGGATTATTCAAGGCATCGTGCTGCGTGTGCGCCTCGTTGTATTCCGCCGACGCCACATCTCCCCTGCCCTCGAATTCCTTCAGCAATTTTTCGAGGCGCTCGATCTCGCCCGCCTTCCCGGTGGCTACATCGAGGATCGACTCCTCACCCGTCGGTTCGCTCTCCTGCCGCAAATGGCCGATCGTCGACCACTCGTCGCGAGCGATCTCGCCGGAGTCTGGAGTATCCGCATTGAGGATCAAGGAAAACAAAGTGGACTTGCCCGCGCCGTTCGGGCCGACCAGCGCCACGCGCTCGCCATAGTTGACCGTCATATTCGCGTCCTTGAAGAGGACGCGGTTGTTAAAGGCCTTGGTGACTTTGCGAAGGGTAAGCATGAACTGGAGGGGCTTGTGTCCTAGCATCAGAATGCCTCATGCGCAGCAGTTTTCTTTGAGTTTCGCCCCGATCTGCGCTTGGTTGACTACTCCTTTACCCGAGCACGATGCACTACATCTCAACCCGCGGCCAATCCCGCCCCTGCACCTTCTCCGAAGCTGTCGAAGCCGGGCTCGCCCCCGACGGCGGCCTCTTCCTGCCAGACTCCTGGCCAGACATCAGTGGGAAAGTCGTCGCCTGGGAAAAGCTTTCATACGCAGAACTCGCGGCGGAGTTTCTCCAGTTGTTCGCTCCGGAAATTTCACCAGACGAATGGCACGCGCTAACTTGTAAAGCCTATGCGAAATTCGATGCTCCTGAGATCGCGCCGCTGCTCAAGCTCACCGAACGCACCTACATGCTCGAGTTGTTCCATGGACCAACGCTCGCGTTCAAGGATTTTGCGTTGCAACTGCTGGGCCTGCTTTACGAGCGGCAGGCGAAACGCAGCGGAAAACATCTGGCAGTTCTCGGCGCGACCTCGGGCGACACCGGCAGCGCGGCCATCCACGGCTGTCTCGGACAGGACGGGATCAAGATTTTCATTCTCTATCCCGAGGGTCGCGTAGCACCACTGCAAGAACGTCAGATGGCCTGCACCGCCGCAGAGAACGTCTTCGCCATTCCAGTGCCAGGCACCTTCGACGACGCCCAGCACATGGTGAAGGAAATTTTTGGCGATGCAGAATTCGCCGCCAAATACAATCTGTCCGCCGTCAACTCGATCAACATCGCTCGCGTTCTCGCCCAATGTGTCTATTACATCTGGGCCTGGTTGCGGCTTCCCGCAGCAGCGAGAGAGAACGTAGAGTTCGTCGTGCCAACCGGGAACTTCGGCAACGTCCTCGCTGGCTGGCTCACCCAGCGCATGGGACTTCCCGTGGGATCATTCCGTGTGGCCACGAATAAGAATGACATCCTCCATCGCTTCTTCACCAGCGGCGAATATCAAACCGCCAACGTTCTACCCAGCCATGCACCCAGCATGGACATTCAGGCCGCGTCGAACTTTGAAAGGTTCCTCTACTTTCTCCTCGATCAGGATGCGGCCCGCGTCCGCGAAGTGATGGCAAAGATGAAAGCGGGCCTGCCAGTCACTCTTCCGAAACCGCAGACATCATTGCGGGCCACACGCATGGAAGATGGGCAGATCGAGCGCGTGATCGCCCAAATGTGGCAGGACTGGCGCTATGTGATTGATCCGCACACCGCCTGCGCATTCACCGACATGGCGCAAGATCGCGTCAGCGTCGTCCTCGCCACCGCGCATCCAGCGAAATTTCCTGACGTGGTGAAAATGGCGACCGGCAACGAACCGACGCATCCCACGCTTGAGGCGCTCAAGGACAAACCGCTGCGCACTCATCCGCTGCCAGCAAGCACAGATGCCGTGAAAGCCTTCATCACGGCTAACGTATAACTACTCTGCATGAATTATCGTCACCGCTTCATTTATCTCGCCGCTTTCGCTGCATTTTTAATTTCAGCATGGTCACCGCCCCTGACCGCAGCCGATAAATCAAAACAGACAAAGAAGGCGGAAAAGTCCGCCAACGATCCCTACGCCAAGGAAGGCAACCTGCCGCCTAACATCGAAAAACTCACACCGCAGAAGGAAGCGGAAATCTTGAAGGAAGTAACAGTCCCGGAAGGTTTTGATGTGACAGTCTTCGCTTCGCCGCCTGCGGTGAATTATCCAGTGTTCGTCGCAGCCGCGCCAGACGGCACGCTCTATGTCTCCAGCGATGGCAACGGCTCGCTCGGCCGCGATCCCAAGCGCGGACGCATCATCCGCCTGCGCGATCTCGACGGCGATGGTCGCGCCGATGAAACGAAGGTCTTCTGCGAAGTGGACAGCCCGCGCGGCCTCGTGTGGGACCACGACCGCCTCTACCTCGTGCATCCGCCGCACCTCAGCGAGTTCATCGATGCCGATCACGATGGCGTCGCCGAAAAACAAAACATCC
>VFKE01000162.1 GCA_009885695.1 Verrucomicrobiota bacterium
TCCACCGCCTGGATCACCGAGCGCAAGAACGTGCTCTCGATGTTCTTGTTCCTCGCGGCTCTGCTGGCCTACGGACGATTCACTTCGTTCTGGAAGGAAGAAGAAACTCCGCGTCGTCGTGGCTGGTTCTATGCGCTGGCGTTGGTGTTGTTTCTTGGCGCACTGCTCTCAAAGATCACGGCCTTTGCCCTGCCTCCGGTTCTATTGTTGCTATGCTGGTGGAAGCGCGGGCGCATTCGCTGGCGGGAAGATGTCCTGCCGACCCTGCCGTTCTTTGTGCTTTCGGTCGGCCTTTCGTTCGGTGTGGCCTGGTTGGAAAAACATCACGTGGGGGCAGTGGGTGCTGGCTGGGATATGACTTGGCCGGAGCGACTCTTGGTGGCCGGTCGGGTGCCGTGGTTCTACGTGGGCAAGCTGCTTTGGCCCGTAAATCAGTGTCTTGTCTATCCGCATTGGCAGTTGGATTCAGGTTCGCTTCTGCAATGGCTTTTCCCGCTGTGTGCAGTCGCCGCCCTGCTGGTGCCGTGGCTGTTGCGGGGGCGTCTGGGCCGAGGGACGGTGGTGGCGGTATTCTACTTTGCCGGGACGCTGTTTCCGGTGCTTGGTTTCATGAACGTCTATGGGATGCTCTATTCCTTCGTGGCCGACCGTTGGGTCTATCTTTCCAGCCCCGCACTGCTGGCCTTGGGTGTCGCGATTGCGGCGCGTGGGGAGGCAAAACTAAGCAAGCCTGTGCTGCTACGGGGGCTTGCCATGGTGGTGTTACCGCTGTTTGCAGTGCTCACCTGGCGGCAGGCTGGTCAATATAAGGATCCTGAAATACTCTGGCGCACGACGGTTGCAAGAAACCCCGCCTGTTGGCTGGCTCATGGCAACCTGGGTTCTGCTCTCGATCAAAAGGGGCAAGCTGATGAGGCCATGACCCATTACCAAATAGCCTTGGAACTCAATCCCGATTACGCTGACGCTCACAACAACCTGGGTAATGCCATTTTTAAAAAGGGGCGATGGGACGAGGCTATTACCCATTACCAGAAAGTTTTGGAACTTAATCCGAATTCTGTTATGGCCCAGAACAATCTCGCCAGTGCCTTTCTTCGAAATGGACAGTCAGACAAAGCTGTCGCTTACTACCAGCATGCCCTGGGGATCAAACCGGATTACGCCGAGGCTCACTATAACCTTGGCAATGCCTTTCTTCAAATGAAGCAGATTGATGAGGCAGTTGTTCATTACAAGAGAGCGCTGGAGCTTAAGCCGGATTACCACGAATCCTATTATAACCTCGGAAATGCTTTTCTTGAAAAGGAACAGGTGGAAGTGGCTATTGCCCATTTCCTAAAAGCACTTGAAATCAAGCCGGATTATGCCGAGGCCCATAATAACCTTGGCAACGCCCTTATCCAAAATGGGCGGGTAGATGAGGCGCTCCTCCATTTCCGGAGAGCCCTGGAGCTCACTCCGGATTCGGCTGAAGCCCAAAACAACTTCGGCGAGTCACTTCTTCGGAATGGTCAAGTGGATGAGGCTATTGTCCATTATAACAAAGCCCTGGAAATCAAGGCTGATTACGCCGAGGCTCATTACAACCTCGGTAATGCCCTTCTGCAAAAGGGACAAGTGGATGAGGCGGTCGGCCATTACCAAAAAGCCCTGGAACTCGAACCGGATTACTCCCTGGCTCATTTAAATCTCGGTAACGCCCTGAAACAGGCGGGGCGAGTGGACGGGGCGCTTGGCCATTACGAGGCGGCTTTAAAAATTAATCCCATGGAACTAGGAGCGCTGAATAATCTGGCCTGGATACTGGCGACGCGTCCTGATGCAACGCAACGCAACGGTGCGCGGGCGCTTGAGGTCGCGCAGCGGGCCAGTCAACTTTCTGGCGGCAACCATCCCATTGTGCTGCATACCCTTGCTGCCGCCTATGCCGAGTGTGGCCAGTTTGCCCAAGCGATTGAAATCGCCGAACGGGCTCTGGCTCTCGCGATCTCCCAAGATAACACCGCGCTGGCTGCCGCCTTGCGAAACGAGCGCGATCTTTATCAGTCGGGTAAACCCTTTTACGAGGTTCACCCAGCGGCTCCCTGAGTGATGCCCGCATCCTTCGTGAGGAGAAACCGGTTGATTGACGGTTTATAACGCGGTGAATCATTCACTTATTGATGATTGCTGACATTCACCAGTGTCTCCAAGACCCGGCGATAGGGGCTGGACATTGGCAGGGGCGTCAGGTCTGAATGTGGAATGATGGAATGATGGAGTGATGGCAAGATGGGAAGTCGGGGTGGCGCGGCGTGAACGTGGAGCATGACGCGATAGCGCGTGATCGTGTAAGTGCTGGTGTGCAGCGTCTTGGGGAACCGCTTCATCTCTGGCAGCGCGGGCAACTTCCACAATCCGGTGCGGCGGCTGCCGGTTTCCTGTTCGAGGAGCACGCCGTTCGAAGTCTGTAGAAAATAGACGTGTTCGATGACTTCGGTGATCTGCGCGCGTTTTGTTTTAACCGGGAGCGAAGCAGGATCGGTCGTGGCACAGAATTTTTTCACGGGACAGATTGTGCAGCGGGGCGCGGCGGGCTTGCAGAAGGTCTGCCCGAGTTCCATCAGCGCTGAGTTGTGGATGCGCGCGCTGGCCGAGGCGTTGACAAGCGTGGTGGCGCGCTGCCAGAGCAGCTTCTTTCCTTCGGTGGTATCAACCGGCGTGGCATCATCGAATATTCGCGAGAGCACGCGCGCAATGTTGCCGTCCACGACCGGCTGCTGGTCATCGAAAGCGAAGCTGGCCACGGCTCCGGCGGTGTAATCGCCAATGCCTGGCAACTGGCGGATGGCGGCGATGTCGCGCGGGAGGATGCCGCCATGATCCGCAACCACGGTCTGCGCGAGCTGGTGGAGGAATCGGGCGCGGCGGTAGTAACCGAGTCCTTCCCAGGCTTTCAAGACCTCGCGTTCCGATGTTGCGCCGAGCGTAGCGAAATCTGGAAATTTTTCCATCCAGCGGCTGTAATAACCGCGGTCGAGCACGGTTGTGATCTGGGTCTGTTGCAGCATGATTTCGCTGACGAGGATGGCATAGGGATCGGTCGTGCGACGCCACGGATAGTCGCGTCCGTTGACCTTGAACCAGCGCGCTAGGGCGGCGGCGAAGGCGCTGGAATTTTTGAATGAGGACATGTTGGGGACGAATGACGTGTCAAGCCATGATCACAAATTCTCCATTAGCCATTCGACATTTGCCATTCATTCGTCATTTGTCATTCGTCATTTCACCCATGCCCGCACCTACGAGTTACACCAAGCCGCTGACGAATGGACAGGCGGAGAAGCTGCGGGCGTTGCTGGAGGACAAGGGTTTTGTCATGGAGGAAAAACCGCATTGTCTTTTCGCGGCGTCAAACAAGGTGGCGAAGGTCAACGTGTCTGTTTATGAGAAGGGGCCGAAGATTTTGGTGCAGGGCAAGGGCACGGAACATTTTGTGCAGTTCACGCTGGAGCCGGAGGTGCTGGGGGTGGCGGAGCTGGGTTACGAGCAGGTGCATCATCCGGAAATGTTCCAGCCGCACATCGGGGTGGATGAGAGCGGGAAGGGCGACTTCTTCGGTCCTTTGGTTGTTGCCGGTGCCTATGTGGACGGAGACATGGCGCATAAGCTGCGTGAACTGGGGGTGATGGACAGCAAGCGCATCGGCAGTGATGCCCGGATTGGAACTCTTGCGAAACAGATGCGCGAGGCGGGAGTCAGGCATGAGGTAATCGTGCTGGGGCCGCAGCGTTACAACGAGCTTTACTCGAAGTTTGGCAACTTGAACAAGCTGCTGGCCTGGGGTCATGCCAAGGTCATTGAAAATCTGCTGGAGCGCGTGCCGGACTGCCCGCGGGCTTTGAGCGACCAGTTTGCCAATCCGAAAGTTCTGGAGCGCGCCCTGCAGTCGAGGGGAAAGACCATCAAGCTGGAGCAGCGGACCAAGGCGGAAAGCGATCCCGCTGTCGCCGCCGCCTCCATCTTCGCGCGCGAGGGTTTTGTCCGATGGCTGGACGCGGCGGGCGAACGTCACGGCGTGCCTCTGCCCAAGGGCGTTTCTCCAGCGGTGAAGCAGAATGCTGCGGAACTGGTGGCGCGACACGGCCGGGGCATTCTCGAAGTGGTCGCGAAAATGCACTTTCGCACGGCGCTTGAAATCACCGGGGCGGAACCCTAGTATTTCCGCAGTCACGATTTTTTCCGTTGCATGATGGCGCAAGAAGGGGAATCTCAGCGAATAGCGAACTGGCAATAGACAACCTGTGATTCAAAAAATATGGCCACCATCACCAAACGCGAACTTGTCATCGAGTTGAGCAACCGCTGCGGCCTGACTCAGGCCCAGGTCTTCGGGGTCTTTCAGGCATCTCTGGATCTCATCACCGAGGAACTCGCCAAGGGCAATGAGGTGACCTTGCGCCGCTTCGGCACCTTTGAGGTGCGGGTGACCAAGCCAAAAGTTGGCCGCAATCCGAACCAGCCCGGCAGCGATATGGAGATTCCGGCGCGCACCGTTGTGAAATTCAAGCCTGGCAAGGAGATGAAAGCCAGGGTGGCCGAGGTCTATCCGAAGATCACTCCGTGAGAGCGCGGGGGCAATGGAATAAAATTACTTCACCGCTGAATAAACAAACGCGGGCGGAAGATTCGGCCACACCGTTCGCGAGGAGTCGAGCCGCGAGCACCGTTCGCTTAGCAGTGAGCGGAAACGCCGTCCGTTTGGCAGCAGATGAAACCCGCTGTAGGCGAAAGTCGCCAGCACACCGCCCTCGCGCAGCAGCGGCATGACGTGATCGAGGATGGCAACCTGCAACGATTCAGGGAAAGCCGTCCATGGCAGGCCGCTCACGATGGCGTCAAACCAGCCTTCCGGACCGAGGAATTCCGCATAATCAAAATCCTGGGCGGGCGCGGTCTCGAAACGCAGATGAGGGAACCGGGCGCGCAGTGTGGCCACGAATGCCGGATTCATATCCAGCCCCAGGTAGCGCGCGCCACCGGGCATCGCAGCGCAGATTTGCGAAGTGAAAGGTCCCGTGCCGGGTCCGAGTTCGAGGATGCACCGCGCGGTTTCGATCCCCGCAGCCCGGATCATTCGGCGCGCCAGTTTTGCGGACGAGGGTGCGACGGCACCGGTGGCCCTCCAGTTTGCCAAAGCCTCGCGAAAAAATATCCATGACATCATCGCAAATTAACGAGGTTGCGGCGCGGGGCAAATCGTTTTAAAAGAGGCGCGAACTCCGATGCCCATGTCCAACCACATTTTCCGCGTCCTCATTCTGCTGCCGGTCTTGTTTTTCTGTGCATGCAGTCACACCCATTATGTGATCAGCCTGCGCAGTGGTGACACGATTACCACCGCCAGCAAGCCGGAGTTCATTGAAAAGACCGGCTATTACCGTTACCGCGCGGTCAACGGCAAGGATGCGCTGGTGCGCGCAGACGAAGTGCTTCACCTGCAGGAGCAGTAATGGCACCAGGGAAGGTGGTTGGGAGATGGCAGATGGAAAACAAGATGGAAGGCGGAACAGTTTTGATTCTGGCATCTGCTTCGCCGCGGCGCTCAGAGCTGATGCTTGAGGCGGGCTATGAATTTGAAATTGTCGTGCCTGATGTTGAGGAGGCGCATGACGAGACCTTGAGCTGCGAAGACCTGACCGTGGAAAATGCCAAGCTCAAAGCGCTTGCTGTTGCCCGCTGGCGGGTTGATGCCGTTGTCATCGGCGCGGACACGCTGGTTTATCTGGACGGAAAACCCATCGGGAAACCATGCGATCTCACCGAGGCTGCGTCCATGCTTCGCCGTTTGAGCGGCCGCACGCACGAAGTGTGCACCGGTGTCGCCATCGCCGCGCGCGGCGGTTTGGATCTGTGCAGCTTTCACGTCATCAGCCACGTAACGTTCAAGATGTTGAGCGATGTCGCGATCAACGACTACCACTCGCGCATTCAGCCGCTGGACAAAGCCGGTGCTTACGCTGTGCAGGACGAGAGCGCGATGATCATCGAACGCGTTGCAGGCTCATGGTCCAACGTGAAGGGATTGCCAATGGAACGGTTGGGCGAGGAACTGGCACGACTGGCGGATCGTCCATCTGGCAGATTTTCTTGATGCAAGTGGCTGCGCAGGTCTTCAGCGAAGTGCCAGCGCAGACCTGGCAACGTCCGGCTCCCCATCATTTTTTCTACCATCGGCCAGCGCTTTCTTCACATCGCTGGACTCCAGTTTGAAATCATCCGGTGTCCTGGTATTATCGCCACGCATACGCAGCAGGCTTCCGCCAGACTGTATCATCCGGCCCACCATGTTGAGGGGTGCCTGTACAAGCTTGCAGTTAGTCAGCGTCAGTGATGCCGCAAGCAGGGCGGACAGGCGGAGAGTGTTCATACGGCAGGGATATACTATATCCGGTTATTACCGGAAAGAACTACCTTCCATTAATTACTCGCGACCAGCACCACAATTAGCTTGCGCTCCTCTCACTGATCGTGCGACATTTCCAATAGTTAATCATCCCTGCACTCCATGGCTCGCGCCTCCAACCTCACCATCTGCTCCTTCTGCGGCAAAAGCCACGCGGAAGTCAAAAAGCTCATCGCAGGACCAGGCGTTTACATCTGCGACAACTGCATCGGGGTCTGCAAGACGATCCTCGACAAGGAGACCTCGACCGAGCTGGACGCGCATCCGCCGCTCGTGGTGCCCAAGCCGGCGGATATCATGGCTTCTTTGGAACAGCATGTCATCGGCCAGCAGCACGCCAAGAAAGTGCTCAGTGTCGCCGTGCACAATCATTACAAACGCGTGCTCAGCCTTCAGGCGAACATGGATCGCAAAACAACATCGCTCCATGAATACAGCGATGTCGAGCTCGAAAAGAGCAATGTCATGCTGCTGGGACCGACCGGATGCGGGAAGACGCTTCTCGCCAAGTCACTGGCGCGCATCTTGAATGTGCCCTTCAGCATCGCCGATGCCACGACGCTGACGGAAGCCGGCTACGTCGGCGAGGATGTGGAGAACATCATCCTGCGCCTGCTCCAGGCGGCGGACTACGACGTGGCCCGCGCGGAAATCGGCATTGTTTATATTGATGAAATCGACAAGATCGGCCGCAAGACCGAGAACGTCAGCATCACCCGCGACGTCAGCGGCGAAGGCGTGCAGCAGGCGCTGTTGAAAATCCTGGAAGGCACCGTCTGCAATGTCCCGCCTCAGGGCGGCCGGAAGCATCCGCAGCAGGAATACATCCAGGTGAACACGGAGAACATTCTCTTCATCTGCGGCGGCGCGTTTGTCGGCCTCGAACAGATCATCAAGCGCCGTCGCGGACACAAGACGATGGGCTTTGCCTCCGATCTTCAGACTCGAGGCCTGAAGGAAGATGAGTTGAAGAGAGACGTGCAGCCTGAGGATCTGCTGGCTTTCGGCTTGATTCCCGAATTCATCGGCCGTCTTCCCGTCACGGTCTCCATGGATTCGCTGACCGAGGAGGAGCTGGTGCGTGTGCTGACTGAGCCCAAGAGCGCGCTCATCAAGCAGTATCAGAAACTGCTGGGCATGGACAACGTGGATTTGCAGGTCAACAAGGAGGCCCTCGTCGCCATGGCGCGCGAGGCGCTCAAGCGCGGCACCGGAGCCCGCGGCCTGCGCAGCATTCTGGAGCGCATCATGCTCGACGTGATGTATGACATCCCCAGCCGCCGCGACGTGCGCAGCGTGACGCTGACCGAAGCGGTGGTCAAAGGCGAGCGTCCGCCGCTGGTGCGGAAGCGGGTGGACAAGAGCGCGGCGTGAGATATCTCCGTTATTCGCAACTGCGGAATCCGGGTAGTAATGTGGATCATGCGGCCCTCCGCATGAATCAAAAGATCTCGCGCACAGCGCCTAACTTTGATCACAACGGGCTGCCACACTGTGTAAATATTGAAAACATCGAGGCGTGGGGCGCGAGGCTTCAGATTCACGCGGAGGGCCGCATGAGCCACCTTGGCGGCATCTCAGCAATGTGAATTGGGAAGAACGAGTGATAGGAACAAAATACAGAACTAAATATAATTCCTACTTGTCATATCGGATAATAGGGTTTACAATCCTTGCCCGATGAATTCAGCCGAAATCGCCGACCTTAACGCCTCATTGCGAGGACTTTCCCCACAGGAACTGACCCGCTGGGCAGTCGAGCGCGGAGCGGGTCGGGCCATTGTCACCACCAATTTCCGGCCCTACGAGGCAATTATTTTGCATCTTGGAGTGCAGGCTCAAGCGGGTGTTCCGGTGCTCTGGGTGGATCACGGCACCAATCTCTCAGAGACCTACCAATTCGCAGAAAAATGCCGCACGCAACTTGGGCTAAATTTGCAGCCCTACTTGCCGAAAATGACCGCCGCGCACTGGCTGGCGCTGAACGGCGGCAACGTCCCGATGCCCGATGAAGTCGAGCGCGTGGAAAGCTTCAGCCGCATCATGAAGCTGGAGCCGTTTGAGCGCGGGATGCGCGAACTGGCACCGACGGTTTGGATCACGGCCTTGCGCAAAGAGCAAAATCCCCATCGCGCCGCGTCGCTCCAGTCGGTGATGTGGGATGAGAAATTCCAATGCCTCAAGGTGAACCCGATTCTTGATTGGACGCCGGTCGAGATGGACGCCTATCTCGCAGAGTTCTCATTACCGAATGAACGCACTTATTACGATCCCGCGAAGGGCGATGAGAAACACGAGTGCGGTCTGCACGCGAAACTGGTCACAGACAAGAGTTAAGAGTTATTGGTTAATCGTTATACGGAAAAATCTCCCCACCTAACTCTTAACATCTAACGCATAACCTGAATTTCATGCCCGAAATTACCCACCTCCAATTCCTCGAAAGCGAAGCCATCTATATTCTCCGCGAAACGGCGGCCCAGTTTGCCAAGCCCGCCCTTCTATTTTCCGGCGGCAAGGATTCCATCATCATGGCCTGGATGGCGCGCAAGGCTTTCCATCCCGCGCGGCTGCCATTCCCGCTGCTCCATGTGGACACGGGCCACAACTTCCCTGAAGCCATGGAGTATCGCGACTGGTTCGTGAAGGAGATGAGGGCTGAACTCGTCGTCGGTTCCGTTCAGCAGAGCATCGACGAAGGACGAGTTCAGGAGGAGAAAGGCCACAACGCCAGCCGCAACAAGCTGCAGACCGTCACGCTGCTGGACACGATCGAAAAAAACCAATTTGACGCCTGTCTCGGCGGTGGCCGGCGCGATGAGGAGAAAGCGCGCGCGAAAGAACGTTTCTTTTCGCACCGCGATGAGTTCGGTCAGTGGGATCCAAAGAATCAGCGGCCCGAGCTTTGGAACATCTTCAACGGACGCAAGCATTTCGGCGAGCACTTCCGGGTGTTCCCGCTGAGCAACTGGACGGAGATGGATGTCTGGCAATACATCCGCCAGGAGAACATCCCGCTGCCGAGCCTGTATTTCAGCCACCAGCGAAAAATCATCGAGCGACATGGCCAGCTTCTCGATGCCAGCACGGGCATTATCCCGCTGCTCGATGAAGAAAAGCCGCGCGTGAAGGAGATGACCATCCGCTTCCGCACCGTGGGCGATGCCACCTGCACTGGCGCTGTCCTCTCAACGGCCAGCACGATTGATGAAGTCGTGGCCGAAGTAGCGGCAGCAAGACAAACCGAGCGCGGCACCCGCGCCGACGACAAGCGCAGCGAGACCGCGATGGAAGACCGAAAAAAAGAGGGCTATTTTTGATTCCAACCTTGTGATATGCTCCCGCCATGACTGCAACCCTCACCATCAATGAACATGGAGCCGTCCTGCTACCCGAGAGCTTCCGGGAGCGCTGGGGCATGAAGCCCTCGGGGAAGGTTATCGCGGAAGAAACGGACAACGGTGTACTGCTCAAACCCGCAGGTGCGGAGATTCCCCCTCATCCGCTCTCGCTCGAGCAAAGACTCGTGTTGCTCAAAGAAGCCCAAGGCATCTGGAAAGATCGCGATGATCTGCCAGACTTCGCCGCACTGCGTGCAGAAGCCGACCGATTCTGATCATGCGCTGGCTTCTCGACACGAACATCTTGATTGATCATCTGCGTGACAGGCCAGATGCAGTGGCGCTGATGAATGCGCGCATCGCGGATAGCGCCGTGTCCAGCCTGACCATTGCCGAGTTGTATCATGGAGTCCGTGAAGGCAGGGAACGCGCGGCGCTGTCGGCGCTGCAAGCCATCGTCGCGATCTTCCCCGTCACCGATGAGATCGCGCAACAGGGCGGCCTTTATGCGAGGCAATATCGCAGTTCCCATGGTTCCGGCCTCATCGATTGCCTGATAGCCGCGACCGCCCATCACCACGGTCTCCAGCTCGTCACCCTCAATGCCAGGCACTTCCCAATGCTGCCGGACCTTGAAGTGCCATACACAACCTAGTCCTCAGCCTATTATTTATCGATGGAACAAGTCGTCAACCCCACCGAATCCTCCCTCCTCCGTTTTACCACGGCCGGCTCCGTCGATGACGGCAAGAGCACGCTCATCGGCCGCTTGCTCTATGATTCCAAATCCATCTTCGAAGACCAGCTTCTCGCAGTTGAGGAATCATCGAAACGCCGTGGCGACGAGCATGTGAATCTCGCGCTGCTGACCGACGGATTGCGCGCCGAGCGGGAGCAGGGGATCACCATCGACGTGGCCTACCGCTACTTCGCCACGCCGAAACGCAAGTTCATCATCGCCGACACGCCGGGGCACATTCAATACACCCGGAACATGGTCACCGGCGCTTCCACTGCCGACCTCGCCATCGTCTTGGTGGATGCACGGCACGGCGTGCTGGAGCAGACCCGGCGTCATGCGTTCATCGCCTCGCTGCTGCGCATCCAGCACATCGTTCTGGCGGTGAACAAAATGGACATGATGCATTACAGCGAGGACGTGTTTCGCAAGATTGTCGCTGATTTCACCGAACTGGCGAAGAAGCTGCACAATCCGGTGCAGTTCACACCGATCCCCTTGAGCGCGCTCAACGGCGACAACGTCGTGACCAAGTCGCCGCACATGCAGTGGTATGAGGGGCCGGCGCTGCTGGAGCATCTGGAAACCGTGCAGGTCAGCGCCGGTGAATCCGACACGGCGGCGCGCTACCCGGTGCAGTGGGTGATTCGCCCGCAGTCGGAAGACTATCACGACTTCCGCGGATTCGCCGGTCGTGTGGCCAGCGGCTCATTCCATGTCGGTGACGAGGTCATCGCCTATCCGTCCGGCATGAAGAGCAGGATCACGCACATTCACACCTCGGCGGGTCCCCAGCGCGAGACGCTCCCGACCTTGAGCTACGCCATCACCCTGGCGGACGAGATCGACATCAGCCGCGGCGACTTGATCGCCAAGCCGGATCAGCCTCCGCAATGCGGCCATTTGATTGACGCGATGATTTGCTGGTTCACCGACAAGAAGCTCAAGCCGCGATCCAGGTTTCACCTGCGCCACATGACCCATGATGTGCGCGCCAGCGTGACGGATCTGCTCTACAAGGTGGACATCACAACTTTCGAGAAAAAGCAGGAGCAGTCGGAGTTTGGCTTGAATGACATCGGCTGCATCCGCTTGCGCACGGCGACGCCGCTGCACTTTGATCCCTATGCGCAGAATCGCATCACCGGGAGTTTTGTGCTGGTGGATGAGCAGACCAACAACACCGTGGCCGCAGGAATGATCCTGGGCGCGGTGGGAGATGAGACACTGGTGAGCGTCGATCAGGAAGTAGCCATCTGACCGCGGTTAGCGCGACTGGAAGGGCATCCCGCCCATTGAGCCGCTGCGGTCACCTGGCATCGGGCGGTTCCAAGGCAGGCCGCTGACGTCGTCGCTGGGTCCCCGCGGCCTGTCATCAGTCGCACAAGAAGCCATGATAATCCCCAGGGAGGCCAGCAGAAGCAGTGCAAACAGTCGAGGCGCGCGGTGCATCGAGGACTATTGGTAGAGGGTTTCGAGAATAACGCGGTCGCCCGGGGCGACAAACACTCCGCGGCGGATTGATTTCATATCGATATTGGCGACCGTCTTGCTGCCATCGACGGATACAATGTTGAGCTTGCCGATGGTTTGGTTGCCGCGGGTGATGAGCAGCTTGGTGTCGGTGGTGATCTCCTTATTCTTTCCGGCATCAATCACGACGAAGCCCCAGTCATTGTTGACGGCCACGATGGTAGCGCTGAGCGAGTTCCGATTGTAGAGCTTCTTACGATCTTCCAGGCGTTTATGGATTTCACTGCGATCGTCATTGGCCTTTTTGAGTTCTTTTTCCTTGGCCACCACATTTTCCTGAATCTGTTTGGCTTTGTTTTCGTTGTCCGCGATCAAGGCCTTCTGCTTGTTAATACTTTCGCCTACAGTCTCAAGGGTGACACCCTCGGGAAGTTTCTCCATCTTGGTTTTGATGTTGGCGATCTCCTTGTCAACGAGGTCCTTGTCCGCAGTCGTGCGGTCGGCATCGTTTTTAACGTTACGCAGCTTGATTTGGGCCTGTTCCAGACGGGTTTTTACCGATTCCAACTCGCCAGCGCGGGTGGTGACGTCGGCCTTGATGGCGACCACCTCATTCGCTGCATTGTTGGCCAAAGTGAATTCGGAGCCGATGGAACGGTCGATTACCTGACGAGCCAGGCGGGCGTCAACGAAGGTCTGGCGGTTTCGCCAACCGAAGATGAAGGCCACCGCCATCACTACAATGCTGAGGAGAAATAATACTTTGGTCATGAGAAAATAATTGTAGTCAGCGGTTGGGAGGCAAATCTGCCAGTTGCAACTGGTGTTACTTGTTAAAAGGGTCTTCTGCGCCGGGTTGTTTCGGTGTGACATCGGCCGGGGGCGGAGCAAACGGATCGGCACTTGGCGGAGGAGATGTCCCGCTTGCTGGTGCGCCAGTGGGAGCAGTCCCGCCCGGCGCGGGTGCAGCCATGCCGTCGGCAGGGACAACAGGTGCGGTGGCGGGCGCAGGTTCGACGGGCTGCTGTGGCACCGGGGCGGCCACCACGAGGTCTCCCGAGCGGATGGATTCACCGTTGGCGAGGGAGCCCGGTATCAGGTCAGCCACGGACATTCCCTGTTCGACGTCCCGGACTCTCAGTCGTGCAATGATATTTTTGCCGCGTTTCACATTGAGCATGGCATTGGCAAAGACGCCGCCAAGGTTGCCCTTATTGAGCACGACAAATCCAAACTCAGGAAAAGGCTGCGCCACGCGCGCATTGAACGAGGGATCCACCTGGCCGCGCCTCTGACGGGAGTCCACCTCCTTGAGCTTGACGATGTGGCCGGATAAGCCAGTGAGCTTTTCCTCGGTCATAGCTAGTTGCTGTTCCTGATTGGCAATGGCCGCCTCGGATTCCTTGACCTGCCTGGTGAGATCCTCCACCTCGGCAATGAGCTTCTTCACATCGCCCGCCTTGAGGATCTCTTGGTTCATCTTGGTGAGTTGTTTCTGGGCTTCAACAAGCTCAATCTGCTTCGCCTCAACTTCCTTTTGCTTCTCTTCGATGGTGCTGTTGGTCTTGTTGACCTCCTCTGTGGTGTCATCGCGCTGCTTGGTAAGATCCGCCAGCTCCTTGATTTTCTTGTCTTTGACCTCGACGGCCTTTTCCTGTACCTGCTTCACAGACTTGAGGTTTTGCTCAGCCCGGCCTTTCTGGGCTAGCTCCTCCTTGAGTGCGTTCTGATTCTGATACGAGAACCACAAGCCAACGCCCAAGGCGACGGCGGAGAGACCAGAGAGAATTTTCCAAAGCATGGCGGAATGGGATAGTCGATGAGAGGGAGAGTATCACTTATTACCGGAATTGTTCGGTAAACTCAATAGAATAATGCCAACTGGGGCCCTTGGGTGCTTTTTAACCATTTGAGCCGACTTCTCATTTGCCAGCATCGCTTGCCCGTGCATCCTGCGGGCGGTCAGGGGCCGCGGAGCTCGAGCCGGCCAATCCCGCCAGGTCCGGAAGGAAGCAACGGTCCCCGGTCTCGGCCTGTCGCGGTTCCCTGGCTTTTTTTGCCGGCAGGTTCAGCCGAACAATTCCCGCACCATTTTCTCCCGGTAGTCGAAAATTCTGCGCAATTGAGGCTTCACAACCAGCGCCTGAACCGGTTCGCTCAACCAGCCGAAAGGAAGCTGGTAGGTCACGCGGTCCAGCAACTCGATGCGTCCATCACCGAGGTCGCGGAAATGATGCTCATGATGCCACATGCGGTAGGGACCGACGCGCTGTTCGTCAATGAAGCGGCAGCCTTCCTCGGCGTGTGTGATCTCCGTGACCCAGGTCATGGGCAATCCCAGCAGCGGACGGACCCGGTAACGGATCATCATGCCGGGATACATCCTGCCGGGCAACTGGCTCAGTATCTGGAATCCCAGTGATTTGGGTGTGATTTTCTCCAGATTGTTTGGATCGGAGAAAAAATTCCAGGCGGACGCCAGTGTGGCGTGAATAGTCTGGATGCGTTCGAGAGTGTGGACGGGCATGACAACTGATACGTCGCACGATGCCACGCGGCCGGTTTCAGCCAGCGTCCTCGCAATCTTCAGTGCTGACGCAAGTTCGCCAACGTGGAATAAACCACGCTGATCATCATCCAGGCCATGGTGCCGACCATGCCGGCCATGCAGAGGATGATGATGGGCTGGAGCGCCGCCGTGGCGCGCTCCATCACCTTGGTCAGCTGGCGGTCGAAGCGCTCGGCCGCTTTTCGCAGGGCTTCCGCCATCTCGCCGGTCTGTTCGCCCACGCGGATCATATCCACCACCAGCGGACGGGCCACCCCGGATTTTTCCAGTGTCCGCGAGAGCGAGGCGCCATCGGCCACTTGCGCCTCCACCTCCCCGAGCCGCTCGCGCAGAAAGAGGTTCATCGTCGTCTTGCGCACCAGTTCCAGCGCGCGGTGCAAGGGCAGGCCGTTGGACAGCAGATTGCTCAAGGTCTCCAGAAATTGCACCTCGAAGCGCGTTCGCAGCAGCGGCCCGTAGACCGGCAGATTTAGCATGATGCGGTGCCAGCTTTTTCTTTTTTCCGGATCGCTCAGCAGGACTTTCGCCGTCACTGCCGCCGTGACGATCACGAGGATGATGGCCCACCACCAGGTCGTAAGAAAATTGCTGAAGGCCAGGAGGACTTCCGCGATGGCCGGCATTTTCCCGCCTGTGTTTTTGATAAGAACGATCAGCTTCGGCAACAAATAGGTGAAAAACATGATCGCCAGTGCGATGCCGGACCCCACGATAAACGCCGGATAAATCAGCGCGGCCACCACCTTGCTGCGCAGGGCTTCCATGGAATTGAGATATTGTCCCTGCCGGTTCAGGATGGAAGTCAGCGATCCGCTGGCCTCGCCCGCCGCGACGAGATTGGCATACAGCTCGCCAAAGCTGGGAGACACCGATTGCAGCGCGCTGGAGAAGGGCACGCCATCGCGCACCCGCTCCCGGAGCCGCCGGCTCAGGTCCTGGAGCACGGATGAACTGCGGTTTTCCATGGCATGAAGCGCCTGCTCCAATTGAAGTCCCGCAGTAAGCAAGTCGGTGAGTTCTTCCGTGAACTGGATGACCTGGGCACGGCTGAGCACGAGGCGTTCAGTCGCTTTGGCTGCCGTATCCCTGGTTTTTGCTCCATCCGGTTTCGCTTGAGTTTCCTTTTTAGCGGCCAGCGCCATGCCTTCGCGCACGGCGTTGGGTTGCAGCCCGCGTCGCGCCAGTTTGCGGATGGCATCGCCGCGGTCCGTCGCGTCCACCTCGCCGCTGCTGCGCTGGCCCGAGGTGCTGACGGCGTCATATTGAAAAAGCGGCATGAACGCGGAGACTAGCACGGCATGATGAATTTGCACCGGGGATTCATGCTGCGGGGGAGGGCGGCTGAAAAACCCGCCTTGCGACCTCCCGCCGCGCACGCTATGAACTGGCCATCCTATGACCGCCGCATCCCGCCGCTCCGACTTATACAAAGCGCTTGTGCTTATCCTGCTCTTTCTGGGTTTATCTCCCGCTCTGCAAGCTGCAGGCGGTGGTGAATACGTCATCGTCAGCGGCGGTCCCGCCCTGCGGAAATGGGAAAACCTTCGCCGGCCCGGCGAACAACACGACCGCTGGTGGGGCAACTTCATCCGGCCCGCGCGCATGAGGATCCAGGAAATCCAGGCGCAAGACCCTGGTGCCGTGATCACCTGGCTGGTTTACCGCAAGGGCTTCGTCACTCGCGGTGCCGAGGACAGACGGGCGCTCACCGAGCTCGTGACCAGTGTGCGCGATAAATTTCGCGTCCGGCTCGTCTGGTTCGAATCCGGGAATGACATCATCGCCTATCTCAACAACGGCCAGCCCCGTGGACGCCTGCCCGTCTGCAACTTCGAGTTCTTCGGCCACAGCAACAAATTCTGCTTCATGTTCGACTACAGCAATACCATCTACGGCTGCTCCGTTGCGTGCCTGCATGAAAACGACCTCGGTAAAATCCGCCGGGGCGTCTTTACTCGCGATGCTTTTTGCAAAAGCTGGGGCTGTCACACCGGCGAAAGCATGAGCAAAGCCTGGCGCAAGGCCACCGGCATTCCGATGATCGGCGCGTATGGAAAAACCGACTACGCCAATCCGCTCAAAGTGGTGCTGTCGCGCGGCGGGCATTGGACGAACGGGTGAGCCTGCGGCTACCGTACGTAGCAAGGGCATCTTGCCCTTGTGCGGCTCTTCGTTTCACCTGGGCTGACAAGAACGGAACGCCCGTGCTGCCGCGCCCTTTCGCCGCAGGCGCGGCTGAATAAAAAATCCGGTATTGCCAGCCGAGTCGGCGCGTATTACTATTTCGCCATGCAAACCATCTCCCTGAAACTGCCGGATTCGCTGCTGGCGCAGCTGAAAAAGGAAAGCCGTCTGCGGCGCATGAACAAGTCGGAGCTGGTGCGCACAGCGCTGGAGCGCGAGCTTTCACCGAAGAAAGTGAAGCGCAAGACCTCGTGTTACGATCTGGCGCACGATCTGGCCGGCTCCATCAAGGGATTGCCCAAGGACATCGCGACGAACCCAAAATACATGGAGGGCTTCGGTGAGTGAACGGCGCGGTCCTGCTGGACACCGGCCCGCTGGTGAGCTTCCTGGCGCATGAGTCCCGGCACACCGCGTGGGTGCAGGAGCAATGGAGCCGCATGTCACCGCCCATGCTGACCTGTGAGGCGGTGTTGACGGAGGCGGCTTTCATCCTGAAGCGTGAAGGCGTGGACCCCGGCGTCCTCTTTGAACTGCTGCACCGGAAAGTCATCCGCGTGGCCCTGCGGATGGACGAGCAGCAGGCGGATCTGCGAGCGCTCATGCGCCGCTACCGTGACCGGCCCATGTCGCTGGCAGACGCCTGTCTCGTGCGCCTGGCTGAACTGCAGAGCGGCGCGACGGTCTTCACGCTCGATGCCGATTTCCGCATCTACCGCCGCCATGGGAACAAGACGATTCCCTTGCTGATGCCGGAAGATTGACCGCTCTGTTGCAATTGGGATAAACATTTGGTCCAAATATCCGTGGCATATCACTCGCCGTTGACAAGGCGTGGCCGACCAAGGCCGGGCATGAGAGGAAGAAGCGGAAGCGGGTGATTGGATTCTGCTCAGGCAGTCACTAGAGCATATTAAAAAATTTCGTAGCCGCATCTCGTAAGAGTGCGGGACAAATTCGCCTAGTTTAAAAACTTCCAATCTTCCCGCGTTTTCGCTTCGCGGCTGCGCAACACGAAGCGCGGCTACTTTATTAATTAAAGTGCTCTAATCGGCTGTCACTTCAGAGCCTTGATGGCCAGCGCCGCCTGCTCCTGGAGCGTTTGATTGAGGAAGTCCCAGTAGGCCGGTTTTCCGAGCGTGTCGCGCACAGACGCAGCGGGCAGGAACCGGCGCATCTCCGCAATGAATTCATTTCTCATCTTCGGCTCCTTCTTTAGAGCCTTCAACCGCCTCTCAACAAGACTCCTAAACTCTGCCTTTGTCCGCTGATGATCACGGATTTTCAGCGGGATGAGATGTGCTGGCAATGCAATGCCTTGCTGCACAAGCCAGGCAATGTCCCACAGGTCGCGGTTCTTGACCCGGTTCTCACGAAAGGCCAGCGCGATGATTTTGTCCGCAAGGATTTCCTCCCGGCTCTGGGCCTGCAGGATGAGCCCTGAGGTGCCGAGGTCAATGCCGTAAAGGTTGCGCAGCATCATCGGGCGCGGGTCGTGGCTGGGGTTGGCGCAGATGTCCACATGAATGCGCTGCGCCGGGAGATGTTTTTTGATCCCTCGCGTCTCAATGGTGAGCTGCCAGGTCGAAACTTTGCCACCTGATTTTACTGGCTCGCTGACAGCGACCGGGAGGCCGTAGCGGGTTTGGAGTTTTTCAGTCAGCACGTTCCCCAGTTTCGCCAAGTCCTTACGCTTGAAATCACGGCCACCAGTGAAGTTCAGGTCCTCGCAGAGGCGGGCGGACCCGTAGCAGGCCCGCAGGCAGGTTCCGCCCATGAAGGTTAATCCGGCCAGCAGACCAGCCCCGCTCATTTCACGCAGGATGTCGTGATGCAGCAACTCCTTCTCCACCACAGGCCGCAGGATGGTGAGGTCGCCACGCGACTTCAGTGCTTCATCCACCAGTTGATCAAGCAAGCTCATAAGCCACTTCCTGATTGACGAGTTCCATGCTTCGTCTTGTGACTTTCATATCGCGCAAAGCCTGCCGCACGGAAGCACGCCACAGGTGCTTGTCCGCGTCATAGGTCAGCTCGTCGGTCAAATCATTGGGATGCTGCTCGGTATGCACGAACTCAATATGGCCGTAGTCTCCGCAGTTCACGACATGACTGCGTCCCGAGGTCATCAGCGTGATCCAGTTCATCGGCACTTGGGAAATGACACCGGCGTCGCTCAGCGCGGTTTCAAGGCTGATGTAATTGAACTCGCCAGCTCTTAGCCGCGCCGCCGCATGAAACAGCAGGTTGCCCGCTGCGTAGCCGGGCACTGGATAGAGGTAGATGCCACGGCACACGCGCTTTAGAAGACCGGACTTGGTCGCTCTTGAAAGCAACACTGCCAGCTGATTGCACTCCGGCACGGCAGCGGCGAGGTCAGACGGCGCAAACACGCAGTGATCCCGGTCGGCCAGAGAGCTGAGGACCTTGGTGAGCTGCTTGACGGGTTGCACAAATTAACTCTACAAAAAATTGCAGAAAGTGCAAGTATTTGTGTATTGGATAAGCTGCTCTGAAGGACTCCTCTGCTTCCCAACGGTTCCTTGCGTTCTGAACAATGACACATGATTTCTCACGCGTTCGACAATCGAGCTTTCAGTGCACTTTGCACCGAAGCATGGATTTGCTCGGGAAAGGAAGGGGGTAATTCTCCTTCAACCATCTTCATGGCGCTTTCAGCCTGACTGCGAACTTCTTCCAGAGCGGCCTGCGCCAGTGCCGCCGGCAGTCCGGCCCGCTCTGCCGTCTGGATAAAATGCCGGCCTTGAATTCTCTCGATGGCATAATGGCGGCTGCTGCCTGCCGACATGGCGAGCTTCAATTGCTGATGTCTGATGTGGTGCGTGTCCAGGCTGGTCTGTGCCGTCAGAACGTCGTAGAGCGGCGTCATGTGAAAACGTCCTCCCGGCTCCAGAAAGATGCTGTAATTCTTTGCGTGACCGTCGGTCGCGCCAATCAACCATGAGAGAATCTGCGCCTTCAAAAATGCCTTCTGGTCGTCTGCCGGTGTGTCGCTGCCTTTGAGGAGGGTGAGAATATCCACCATTCCCGGTCCGCCCTCATTTTGATATTTCCTGCCAGGCGGAACGGAGAGTGCCTGACAACAATCTTCTTGAGGAACACGGAGCAGCCGACCGTCCTTGGTCCATTTGCGGTCAAAGCGCTCGATCACCAGCGCCTTCTTGTCACCGAATGTCCGGATTTCGGCATGGTTCACTGGAAGGCCAAAGGCCGCCAGGAGCTTCAGGCAGTAGTACTCGTTTTCAATGCTGTCCGATAGATCAATGCCGTTGGGCAGGGTGCCGATTTGTGTCTTAAATATGTGGGTGGTTGGTGTAGTTCCGTGGGGCTTCCACCATTTGCCACGGTGAAACAGCAAGGCTGTCTTTTCCTGCGCCCCGGCAATGGAAATGCGGAACTCCTGATCCTGGCCAAGACCCAGCGGTACTCTCGCAAGATTGTTTAGAAGTGCCTCGATTTCATTGTCGCCGACGCGTTCTCCGGCAATCACCGACGTATCGTCAATGGTGTCGTCGCCCTCGGGAATGAACTGCAGTGCGCCCACGCAATCGCGTCCGATGCGCGACAGCAAACTGTAGGAATCCGTTCCGCTTGCGCCTGTTTTCTCGGCGATGCGCCGCCTCAGTGCTTCGGAGTCCGGCAAGAGGTTTTCAAAGACTGCGACGACCGCTTCGCCGCGATAGGCGTCCTCTCTGAGCGGAAGGGAAAGCGAGACGGGCAGCGCACGGTTCCACACCAGCCAGGCTTCATCATAGCGGAATTCAATCGCGCCACCGGGTGCTTTCAACAGATGTCCGACGAGGCGGTTGTTGAGGAGGACGCGCAACGGCGCATGGCGGGGTTTGCGCGACATCAGAAGGTGCTTTCGATGTCTCCGCTCCAACCTTTCGAGCGGGGCGCGATTTGAAATTCCAGTTCAAGAACGGCGAGGACCGCCAGCAGATTTTCAATGCGAGTGGCGGTATTGCCGTTTTCAATGAGCGAAATGGTTTCCTGCCTCAGTCCGGCTTTGCCCCCCAAGTCACCTTGGCTCCATCCGCGCTTTTTGCGTGTGCGCCGGATGAAGTTCCCGATTTGCTTTGGACTGCGGGCTAATTCGACCATCGCATGATTATGCGCTAAATCCGATATAATGTCAATATCGGAATTAACGCATAAATATAGTTTATGCGTTACATCTCATAAGTTTGATTTAATGCATCTACCACATAAAATATCGTTGAACGCGATTCTTACGGGGAGCAATGTCCGGGGATGTCGGAAGTTTATTGAAGGGGGCGCTTGAAAATTTCAGCGTAGGCCTGGGCCGCTTTCACGGTGTGTTGGAGGGCGGCGAGATTCATGCCCGGAGGGTGGCTGTGTCGATGCCCACGAAGGGTGAACAGGATTTGAGCGCTTCGGCATCCGCATTGTCTTCACGAAGAAAATTGAGAAGCTGCTTCATGCCTTCGGCGGAGGATTGCGCGTGGTGGATTCGACTCTGCCATTCAAGGAGCGGGGCAGGATGCAGTCGCCCTCTGGCCAGCCATCGCTCAATATTCCCGAGTGCCACTTGGAGGGTCGTGGGATCATTCTCCACCTGCTCCGCAATCTGCCGCCATCGAGTGGCGACATCTCGTCGATAGAGATGAAAGTCGGTGTTCATGGAGCGGAAGTGAGAAGGAGCAATGACGAATTAAGAAGTGGCAGGATGGAAGTCCCTGGTGCCGCAGACGCAGAAGCCTTTTTCGCCAATCTCCATGCCTGGGTTTCGGCTAGTTTGTGAATCACGGCCGCCACCAGCCAGCTCAAGAGGCAGCTCCCGCTCCAGTGATCGCGAGTGCTGCGCGCCTGGCCGATGAAGTCCTGAACTGGGACGATCTGGGTTTTCAGTAGTGAGACTGCTGGCATTAAGTCAGTTAGTATTTTGTTTTGCACATTGTCACGCCTTATTTTTCGACGTCATTCAAAGGGATGTCTGCGGATGTTCTTGTATCGAGACTAAGGAATCTTTTAATCGACTCGTCTCCGTCCTTGAGTGGGACCCCCCCCTTCAAACTCGTATGAGGAGCCATTTTTCAGAGACACACTTTTTCGGGCCATTTGAGCGAATACGCAGGCTAACAAGCTTCACGCACCGGGGCGCATATCCCCTTCATCTTGATGCAAGCGGACGCACCCAAACGAATTCTATGCGACATCTTCCGGGCTGTTTGCCACCTGTGTCATGACGCACTCGTGACACACCCAGGTTGACGCCGGAGACGGGGCATGGATTCCATCTCACCTGATATCGCCAAGAAGCTCCTGCACCGAGATTATGCCAACCTCGCCCAGCGCGTGCAGCGCGGCGGCAACCTCAGCCGGTCGGAACGTGTTGTTTTAACTTTACAAGGCTCATGAGCAAAAGCGGGCGGAGTATAGCTCATCAAGGCAAACGCAGCAGCCGCAGCAGAAAAAAACCTGGCTGGTAAATGCCCGTCTGAAAGTGGCTCTCGCGGCCATCCGCGAGACTTGAAACCTGCGCGATAAAGCCAAGAGAGGATGCTTGAGTGAGCGCGCTGCGAGGTTTTCGATTCATGCGGAGGGCCGCATGAGCTACTTTGCCTGGCGCAAGGTGAAGGGGCACCACCGTCCCCACTTTCACTGGAGCCGAAGGCGACCCCATTCCTTGCGGGCTTGTCTTCGTATTGCGTGGGACTCAATGGTTAATCGACGGCGCGGCATCTGGTGCAGTGGAGGATTTTCAAATATAGAGCATGTGGGCGTGAGCAAAGGACATTGGACGAAAGGGTGAGCCAGAGGTAAGAAGTCAGAAGTCGGAGGTCGGAGGTCGGAGGTCAGTATTTGGAAATATCTGAATGAAACGAGTCATCGTTCTCTGGTTCGTATTAACCCGGCAATAAATTGTAGTGACATTCCTTATGCTGCGGCCGCATAACGTATAAGTTCTGCTTGGAAATAGGAGGCTACGCGTTCGGGAGATTTGCTGAGCA